>CALCEC010000060.1 GCA_937900095.1 uncultured Bacteroidales bacterium
AAGCGATAAATCGATTACGAGCCCCGTTTACCGCTCTTAAGCAAGAATGGCAGCCACAAGGGTTGCCATTTTTGATTAAAAAGGTTCGAAGCCGCGACCCAATATAAAAGGAAAAGCGCTGCTTGCAGCGCGGGTTCTTTCTCCGCTTCGCTATGAAAGCGATAAATCGATTACGAGCCCCGTTTACCGCTCTTAAGCAAGAATGGCAGCCCACACGGCTGTCATTTATGGTTAAAAAAGGCAGGTATTCTTTAACTCCTCACCCTTTTAGTGAGGACCCCACGGGGCCCTATTGCAATTTATTGCAAGACTGAGGGGTATAAATCTCTTGTTAACGTAAATGAGTCTGGTTGTCATCTCGAGCGAGCATAGCGACGAGAGATCTCTCCTCCTTACAGTCGTCGAGATGACAAAGTTTCGTATTTTAAGGGTCATTAATGGGCTGATAACTAAACAAAACACAGCGCTCCCCTGAATTACTTTAGGAAAGCGCTGTGTTACCTGATACTATATACAAACAAATCACCCACAGTGGAAATAGCGGCGGACAAGAGCAAGCATCTCTTCCCTGTCATCGCCGATGTCTGCGCGCAGCGTGCGGTCGTTGTAAGAACGCAGACGTTTTATTATGCCGTCAATCATTGCAGGGCTGAATACATTATGTTCTTCGAACACTGCGCGCTGGCGCTCCAGGCAATCGGCACTGGCAGCACAGCTGTCGGGCAGTTGGGCAAGAGAAGAGAGTTTGTCTGCATTCTCCTTCTTGTGTATATTTACGTTCACGTAAGTACGCTCAGCAATCTCAAGGGCATTCTCCATCTCAAAGCCATGACGGCAGGCGACAGCAAGGCCTGCAATGAGTTGATATATATCGGCAGAGCCGTCGGGTGAACGCATCTCAACGGTCTGTTTCTGTGTGGTGTCGTAGTTGCTTGCAGGCTCAAGCGGATTGGCCAGACGGCACATATCGCTCTTGGCAGCCCAGCCGAGTGGGACACGCACCAGAACCGAGCGGTTACGGTCACCCCAACATACATTGGTAGGTGCCTCCTGATGCGGCACAAGACGGAAATATGATGTCGGGTTGGTGTTTCCGAAAGCCGTTATCGAAGGCGCAAGATCCATCATCCCGGCAATGGCACGACGGGCAACGGCAGAGAGCGAACCGCCGTCAAGCATGCAGTTGTTACCGTCTTTTGTTATGCGCATATGTATGTGCAGTCCCGAGCCTGCCTTGCCTGCGGTAATCTTTGGTGCAAAGGTTATGTCATAGCCGTTACGGTGGGCAAGATTACGTATTATCCACTTTGCAATCATCAGTTGGTCGGCAGCCTCACAGGCAGGAACAGGCAGGAACTCAATCTCGTTCTGTTCATATACATTGCCATCGATGGTAAAGTTACCAACCTCGGAGTGGCCGTATTTTATCCGGCCTCCGGCCTGCGCAATGTAGGACATACAGGCTGTACGGAAGTCGTTGAACTTTGCATATGGTGCCGACTCATGGTAGCCCTTCTGGTCGGTAGCCGGGAACATACCGCTGTCGGGAGCAATGACATAATACTCAAGCTCGCCCATGGCCTCGAACTCCATCCCTGTCACCTCCTTGAAAGCACGGCACGCCTTGCGCAGAGTGTTCTCGGGAGAGCTCTCAAGCGGCTCACCGTCCTTATTGAAATAGGAGCACAGCATAGAGATAGTCGGTATCTCGGCAAACGGGTCAAGGAAAGCAGTGCTGAAACGCGGCAACACATAGAGGTCGCTGCTGCCGGCCTCAATGAACGGGAAGAGCGACGAGCCATCGACACGCTCACCACAAGTGAGTATGGCATCAAGGTAGGCCGCGCTGTTGATTACAAAGTTAAGCGTCTTTAGCCTGCCGTCACCGGCGGGATACATGAAATTGACCATGCGGATGCCGTTCTCCTTGATGTACTGCACAATATCGGCTTTGGTAAACTCACTGCTGGGCTTGCCCAAGAAAGCCACAACCCTGTTAGGGTTCATCTCCAACGAACTATTCATAACAGATCTTTTTTATTGTTATATGTTGCACTTTGCCACAAAGTTATCTTTTTTATCGATAAAACAAAGCGCAACCGAAAAATATTCTTAAGTTTGCACAACAACTGAAGAAACATGAGAATTCTTATATATACAACAGAGACAGAGGTTGGCGAGTGGGCCAAGGAGACACTGAACGAGTTTGGACGTGGGATGCATATACACGTGTCGGACAAGCCGGAAATGCTGGAGGGCAAATGGTCGTTCGTGATTACAATCGGCGAGGATTGCAACAAGGCTACCGACCCGCAAAAGAGCGCGTGCTACCCAGTTCCGCAGGGAGATGAGGAACGTGCCGGTCTCAGGCGCAAGCTATGGGCACTCTACCGCGACACGTTGAGAGACCGTATAGGTTCCAAATGCAGCTGCGGGCTATACGATGTATGCCATTGCCACTGAGCAAGTTCTTCTATCCGCATTCCACATGGTACATTTAGATATGTATCTTGAATATCTCCCTCCGGTCTTCGACCACCTCCCCACAACGCAGGGAGGAGCTTTATTTCAAGCTCTCCTTTTTTAGACCCCTCAGTCAGCAAGCTGACAGCTCCCCTATTGCCCTTGTAGGGAAACAGGGGAGCACCTGTTTGGAGACCTACGGATATGTCGTTCTATATTCGCAAGGTCATTGGCGCGTTCATCCCTTAGCGACCCGCCCGGCATGAGCATTGCTCATGCAGCGTGCGACCAACCGCTAATGAACCCGCCGATAACAAAACTATAGTTTTGTCATTCTGACGACCGCAGGGAGGAATAATCTCTGTCATTGTGAATGTTTGAGTACCCTTGCTGCTACTCTATCAAATAAACCAGAATCAGAACAAAAACAGCTTCAAACTTGATAAAACGAAATACCTTTATTACATTTGCATTGTTCATTGGGCAACAGCCATTTGAACAGACATATTATTAAAAGGTGTTATTGAAATTATCTTCATAGGTAAATTCTCGCAAAATTTCCCAAGACACGAAGATGATGGCAGTAGCACCACATCATTGGTTTGTACAGCCATTATTGGCTCTTTACATAACCTTTGGTGTGGGCTATTGTTTTATCCCGTGTCTAAGGCAATGCGAGAAGCCTACCTATAGGATAAAAACAATAAGTTCCCACACCTTATTTTTTTATCCGCTTTCATAAGGGAATTGGGAAGCATACAAAATTCCGGTTACTATGAAGAATCAAGAAAAAGCAATGAGCTACGAAACTCCTCAGGTGCAGGTCATCGAGGTAGAGGTCGAGAAGGGTTTTGCGACATCTGATGGTGCAGAGACTCCCGATTACGACATTTAAACATTTAGTTTTAACATGTCTGTGGCTTTAAACAGCCACAGACACAAAAATCTATTACTATGAAAAACACACATAAAATCTTTTTGTTTCTGCTTTTGTCTTTGATATACTCATGTACTGCCGATGATTTTGAGACACCCGACGTGAAAGGTTCCAATAAGGTAACAGCAATACTACCTGATTGGAACGTGGAGGATGAAACCACACGCACTTCAATCACAACAGGCCCTTACGGCACTCCTCCTTCTCCCGTGTGGGTTGCAGGTGACAGCATAGGCATATACCCTGATGCCGGAGGAGACCAATTGTCATTCAGGATAAACGAGGGAGGAAGCAAGACATGTACATTCGATGGTGGAGGATGGGCCATGAAGTCATCTTCTTATACTGCTTATTCTCCATTTGACCGCAGCTTCTATTATCAAGATAAGGAGGCTCTGCCCATAAGCATGACAGGACAGACCCAGAACGGCAATGACAATGCCGACCACCTGGGAGCATACGACATACAGATAGCAAAGGGTGAGAAGCCCCAAGAGGGAAATCTCGTCTTCAGCTTCAGCAGATATGTTGCGCTGGCACGAATTGAAATAACGGCACCCAAAGCCGCCACATGGACATCGGTTACACTGGAGTCGGACGCATCGTTCACCACAAGTGCAAAGATGAACCTTGCCTTGGAAACCCCGACGGTGACCCCGACAGCAACATCAAACAGCGTTACACTTAAACTTGAGAATGTAAGCACAACAAGTGACAACCTCTCTGTCATAGCCTATATGATGTTGTTGCCTGTGGATTTGACAGGCAAGACACTTACAGTCACCCTCACAGACAGTGAAGGCGAGACATATCCATCGGAAGCCACAGTGGCCAACAACAAAACGAATTTCACAGCCAACGCAGCACGATGGATAAATGCTGTTTATGAAATTCCTGTACCTAACAACCAGATTTGGTACACTTCAAGTGATGGAAATGTTGTTACACCTTATAAAACAGATGTGTTTGGAGCCAATATCGTTTCAAATGTTTATGAAAACGGCAAAGGAATCATCACATTCGATGGAGATGTAACAAGCATTGGGAATTACGCGTTCAATAGCAGCTCCCACCTTACAAGCCTAACAATACCTAACAGTGTTGAAAGCATTGGAGATTATGCGTTCAGCAGCTGTTCCGACCTTACAAGCATTACAATTCCTAACAGCGTAACAAGCATTGGAAATTCAGCGTTTAATGGTTGCGTTGGCCTTGAAAGCCTAACAATACCTAACAGTGTAACAAGCATTGAAAAAAACGCGTTCGGTGGTTGCTCAGGCCTTACAAGCATTGTTGTAGAAAGTGGCAACACAGTATACGAC
Organism: uncultured Bacteroidales bacterium; assembly: GCA_937900095.1. Classification (GTDB taxonomy): domain Bacteria; phylum Bacteroidota; class Bacteroidia; order Bacteroidales; family Bacteroidaceae; genus HGM04593. The sequence goes on from CALCEC010000060.1 coordinate 4,723, forward strand.
AGCCGAGATAATTGTAATGCAATTATTATAACCGAAAGCAATGTATTGCATACCGGATGCAAAAACACAATAATACCTGATGGTATTACAAGCATTGGAGATTATGCGTTCTGTGTGTGCTGGATTAGAAACATTACAATACCAAACAGTGTTGAAAGCATTGGAAAATATGCTTTCTATGGCTGTAGTTTTGAAAGCATAACAATACCAAACAGCGTAATAACAATTGAATTAGGTACATTTGCTGGTTGCGCTGACCTTGAAAGCGTAACAATTCCAAACAGTGTTGAAAGCATTGGAGAGCATGCATTTGATGGTTGCGTTAGCCTTGAAAGCGTAACAATTCCGAATAGTGTTAAAAGTATTGGACATTTTGCGTTCCAAAATTGCTGGAGCCTTACAAACATAACAATTCCGAATAGTGTTGAAAGTATTGGGGACATTGCGTTCTATGGTTGCACTTCACTAAGTACAATATATGTTAAACCAACAACTCCACCTACTTTAGGAAACAGTGCATTTAATAATTGTGCCAATGGTTATAACATATATGTCCCTGCTGAAAGTTTGGATGATTATAAAGCTGCTGACGGTTGGAAGGATCTTAACATATCTGCTGAAAATTGACTTAACCAAAACCTTAAACACCGGCCGGGGCCGGTGTTTAAGGTAATAAGACAGATGCGCTGTTATCAGTTTGGTGGACAGCAACAAGGGCATATATAGGCATCTTGAATTTCCCCTCCGGTCTTCGACCACCTCCCCACAACGCGGGGAGGAGCTTTATTTCAAGCTCTCCTTTTTTAGACCCCTCAGTCAGCAAGCTGACAGCTCCCCTATTGCCCTTGTAGGGAAACAGGGGAGCACCTGTTTATGTTTTGCACCGGTTTTATAAGGTCTTTAATAGGCGCTTATTTAAACGGAAAACGGGAACCCCGTAACTTCTCTCCTTTAACCATTACACATTATACATAAAACGTTACACATTATACGTTACACATTACACTTCAAGTTCTTTGAGCTTGAACCTTACAAACTACATTTAACAGAGAAACATTAAAATTCTTTTGCAGATTCCGCTCGTGGGTACTATTTTTGTCTTTATCAAAAATGCGTACGAAACAGCTTCTTACACACAACATAAAATAATGAAAATAAACAGCAACTACAAACTCCGTGAGATTGCCGGAGAAACAATAATTGTGAACCAAGGAATGGCGGGCACTGATATGACCCGCATAATTTCACTCAACTCTTCAGCCCGTTTTCTCTATGAGTCATTGGAAGAGAAGACGTTTAGCACCGATGATGTCACAGACGCCCTTTTAGCCAAATACAGCATCAGCAAAGAGCAGGCTGCGAAGGATGCGCAAGCGTGGGTGGATGCATTGGTAGGATGCAAAGTGATTGAGCCATGAAAAGGAGTGAGGAAATGCTCTTTGCGTTGCTCCGCTCGTCGTTACATGAACGCGAGGCAGAGCTCCCGTTCTTCCGCAGCGCAGCAGACGAAGAGTGGAAAGAGTGCTATCGGATAGCTGTTGCCCAAGGTGTCATGGCTTTGGCATGGGATGGCGTGTTGCGTCTTCCCAAGGAGTTGCAACCGCCATTGAGCATCAAAGTCACATGGGCGATGGCAGTAGAACGCTACGAGTCAAAGTATATGCGTTATTGCAGGACTGTGGACGAACTCACCTCTTTCTATGCAGGGCATGGCATCTCTACCATACAGCTTAAAGGTGTAGGGTTTTCTACCCTCTACCCTGTACCGTCACATCGTGAAGGAGGCGACATTGACATATATACCTGCTCGGCCGACAAGAGCAGACTCACCGATGAACAGGCAAACCTATTGGCCGACACGCTCATGGAACAGCAAGGTATTGAGGTAAAACGCACTCATTACAAGCACAGCAATTTCATATACAAGGGGATTCCCATAGAAAACCATAAATTCTTTGTAAATGTAAAGGGAATAAAAGAAGCCATAAAAGCCGATGAAATACTACACAGGGAGCTCAAGCCCCAAACAGTGCAATTGGCCGAGGGGAGAGCTGTTGTTCCGTCCGGGGCTTTCAACACCCTTTTCATCGCTTTCCACACCTTGCAACACTATGGCAGCGGACTTTCCCTGCATCACCTTTGCGACTGGGCTATGATTCTCAAGCATTATGGCCCGGAGCTGCCCGAAGGAATTGGTTCAAAACCGTTCATGCAAGGTGTGTATGGCATGACCCGGCTATGCAACCGCTATCTGGGCACTTCTGTTGCCGCAAGCGGTGGCGAAAAGGTTGCCGAGGAGATGATGAGAGAAATCTTCGATCCACCATACCGGACCGTGGAACCGGTCAAGGACAAAGTCGGTATCATCATATACAAGACAAAGCGTTTGCTGCATACACATCACCTCAAAAGCAGTGTCTTTGACATCTCGCTTGGAAAACGCATTTGGGACTCCATCATCTTCCATATCAAAAGACCTCATACAATATTTGCAAGGAACAGTAAATGAGACTATTGAAACGAATATATCGCCTGTTGCAGCCCGATGAACGCAAGGAGGCCTGGTGGGTTGCCGCCACAGTCTTCATGTCGGCACTGCTTAATTTCATCGGCTTGGCAGCCCTGCTTCCCATTCTCTATCTGCTGCTCGACGGTGGGGACAACAAGCAGGCTGCACTCCTGTTCTGCATTCTCGCCATTTCGGTAATTCTCATAAAGACGTTGTCGGGCATCTTCTTTTCCCGTTATCAGCAGAGATTCCTGCTCGGTTTCTACCGGCGCCTCAGTTTCTCGCTCTTTTCGGCCTACTACCGGCGCGGCCTGCTCTTCATCCGCGAGCAAGGAAGCAACAAACTGGGATATGAAGTCAATGCCTTGTGCTTTGCTTTCAGCCAGAACCTCCTTGCTCCGCTGCTACGCATGGCCGGTGACGGGTTGCTGATTCTGTTCCTCACCATTGCCCTGCTCATATATGACGGTGTTACGGTGCTGATGCTCTATGCGGCTTTCCTCCCATGCATGCTCATCTACCTGTTCGGTATACGAAAGAAAGTAAAGGAATACGGAAAGATTGAACTTGAAGCAAGGCGCGGACAGGCACGCGTGGTAATGGATACGTTCCGCGGCTTCACCGAGCTGGAGGTAAACGGTGCATTCCCCTCCTTGCAGGCATCATTCCTTGAGGGAATAGACAAGGTCAGCACCCACCGCGTAAAGATGAACACTATCCTCCAGATACCGATGTTCCTTACGGAACTTTCCGTAATCATCGCAATGGTATTGCTGGTCTCTTTCGGCGAGGGAGACATAAAGTTGCTTGTGGGCATATTTGCCGTGGCTGCATTCCGTCTGCTCCCTGCTTTGCGGGGCATACTTACCGGATGGACACAAGTACAGAACACACTCTCATACCTGGACACCATTGAGGCAGGGTTACAAGATGAAAACGCAGAGACGGAAACAGCATGTGAGAAAGAGCTGACATTCGGGAAAGCAATAACCATCAATAACCTCACGTATGCATACCCCGACAGCCCCAACATACTGGATAACTTCAATTGCACCATAACAAAGGGAGAGTATATAGGATGGCGCGGAAGCAGCGGCATAGGCAAATCGACGCTTTTCAACTTGCTGATAGGACTGCTCACACCCACCTCGGGAACAATAAGGATAGATGATGTCCCTCTCTCGGACAAGAACCGCCAAGCTTGGCTGAGGCACATAGGATATGTACCTCAGGAGGTCTTCATCTTCAAAGGGACGCTGGCCGAAAATATCGCATTAGGCTACAAAGAGATAGACAAAGAGAGAATAACAGAGATTCTCGGCAAGGTAAGCCTCGACAAATGGGCAAATACCCTACCCCAAGGAATGGACACCACGCTTGGGGAGGCCGGCAGCAAGCTGTCGGGAGGCCAGAAACAGCGCATCGGGATAGCCAGGGCACTATACAAGGAGGCTGACGTGCTTCTCCTTGACGAGGCAACATCGGCGCTCGACAACAGGACAGAGAAAGAGGTCAACGGGACCTTGTTGCACCTGAAAGAGAGCTGCAAAGGACTGACAATCCTCTCCATTGCACACAGGGAGAGTTCGTTGGCCTATTGTGACCGTATAATTACATTGAAAGATGAAAACAACCAGAACATATAAGGTGGCCGGGCACTGTTTCCGCGTGTCGGGCGAAAAGGCTTGCGAAGCAGTAGAACGTATCGGAGGTTTCAAGCCGTTCTTATGCAGCGGTGGCGAGCCGCTCTTCGAATATGTGGAATGTACAGATGTCCCGGATATGAAGGACACACAATATACCTTTTCTTACGAAGATGTCACAGGAGTGTTCGGACGCACCAAAGAGGGCTTCCTTCTACAGCTTAAACCGGATGCAGAAGAGCCATTCCACATGTGGGTGAACGAAGGGCTGCCAATGGTAATGCTTTGCGGCAACTGGTCGCTACGCCTCTACAGGTTCGCTCTGTGGGTGGGTTTCGGCTTGATGACTCTTACACGGGACACCATAGCAATACATAGCAGCTGCATCATCTACCGCAGCAAGGCCTACCTGTTCCTTGGCGAGAGCGGTACAGGAAAGAGCACACACACCCGTCTGTGGAGAGAGAATATCGAAGGGGCTGTATTGCTGAACGATGACAGCCCGGTCATCCGCATTGAGGACGGCAAGGTGTGGGCATACGGAAGCCCCTGGAGCGGTAAGACACCATGCTACAAGAACGAGCGCTTTGAGCTGGGCGGATGCGTACGCCTGTCACAAGCACCTTACAACAGGATAAAGAGACTGTCAGTGTTGCAGGCCTACGGAGCCATCCACCCTTCCTGCCCTCCGGAGTTCGCATACGACGCCGCGCTGTACGACAAGGTAAGCGGCTTTATCGGCAAGCTGCTGTCGGCAGTACCGTTCTATCATCTGGCCTGCCTGCCCGATGCCGATGCAGCACTCCTGTCCTGCTCAAATTTACAGGGAATAGCTTATGAAGAAGGTAGATAATGACACATTCTTCACCTGGGTAGAAGCAGAGATAGCAGCCGGCAATACCGTACGCTTCCGTCTGAAAGGAAACTCAATGTTCCCGTTGCTCCGCAACGGAAAAGATGTGGTGGTGCTTGCAGGATGCCCTCCAGATTCCTTGAGACCTATGGATGTGGTGCTGTTCCGTTACAGAGGCAAGCATGTGCTACACCGCATCATACGCAAGGAGGGAGACAACCTGTTGATACAAGGCGACGGGTCAATTGTGGCAATGGAGCAGTGTACTGTGTATGATGTGGTGGGAAGAGTCATTCAAGTTTGCCGCCCGTCGGGGAAGGTGATACCGGTGGAGAGCTGGAAATGGAGATTGCCGGGCCGTCTGTGGCGAAGCTCCGGCTTCCTCAGGAAGTGTATGTTGAAGGTGGCATACAGGTTGGTGCTCCGTCCTGTAGATTAATCGGGAGCACCTGTTTATGTTTTGCGCCGGTTTTATAAGGTCCTTAATTACACACTTAACATCCCATCATTTACCCTTATTGATGATATATATTCCGGCTGTGGCAAGAGCCGCTGCTGCCACATATTTCCAATAGAACGGTTCGCCAAGACACATACACGATGTGACTGCACCCACAACAGGAATGAGTGAGTTGAAGATTGCCACCTTGCCCACCGGATTACAGGTGAGCAGCTTGTTATAGAGTGTGAAGCCGAGAGCCGAGATGCAGACAAGCAGCATAAGAATCACCACTCCAACGGCATTGATATTGGGGAGTGTACCGTCCATCAAAAGCCCCGGAACAACAAGCATGACACCGCCCAAAGCCAGGCTATAACCCGTTCCCACAAACACATCGACACGCTTGCCCAACCCACGGGTCATGAGACCGGCGAGTGCAGCACAGAAGGTATTCAGTATTATCATGCCGTCACCCATAAAGGTGAAGCCACCGCCTGCCCCTCCGCCTATGTTCAGAGCCATAATACCGGCAAATCCCAAGGCACAGCCGACAATTTTGCTTGAGGTGAGCCTGTCACTTTTGAAGAACATACAGGCAAGCAACACAAGCAGGAAAGTGCCCAGCGAGTTGAGAATCGCCGCACGCGCTCCTTCACTGTAGGAGAGACCCACATAAAAGAAATAGTAGTGCAAACCGGTGTTAAGCAGTGCAAACAGCAGCACATAGAGCCACCCTCCGGCACCGGCAACTTCAAAGCGCCTGCGTGTAGCGGCAGCAATGGCAAGCACAATAAGGCCGGCGAGGATAAAACGCACACCTGCAAAGAGCATCTTGCTGCCTGTCATAACTTGTGTTATTCCGAACTCGGCAAAGCCAAGTTTTATAAGAGGATAGGCCCATCCCCAACCGATAGCAGCAGTGAGGGCAAATGTCACCACCCAGAATGGGCGCTGGAATATTGAGGTATTCTTGTTATCTTGTTCCATAATGCTGCAAAATTAGCAAAATTATCGGTATCCGTCAGCATTGTATGTAAAGAAGATTGGCTACAATAATACTTCATTCAGAAGAAAATACTATCTTTGCTAATAGAATGATTAAAACAAGAAAATTATGGCTACAACAATTTATATGACCCGCCACGGCGAGACAATAGAAAATTCAAAAGGACTGTTCCAGGGACAGACCCCGGGACACCTCTCGGAACTTGGTATCGAGCAGGCGCACTCTTTGCGTCCACGCATTGCCGAGCTGGAGTTTGACGTGGTGCTATGCAGTGACCTCAAGCGATGCCTTGACACAGCCGAGATTGCCCTTAAGGGCCGCGAGTGCATATTCATCAAGGAGCCGCTGTTGCGCGAACGCGACCTCGGCAACCTTGCCGGAACGCCCATCAAAGGCGCTGTGTACAACGACACAGTAGAGACAGAGGAATCGATGAAGGAGCGTGCTCACAAGTTCCTTGACAAGGTGCGTCGCGAATATCCGGACAAGAAAATCCTCGCCTTCAGCCACGGTTTCTTCTGCCGCATAATGGAAGCCGAGATAAAGGGAGTAACCCACAGGGATGTCACCCTCTTCGGCAACTGCGAGATAAGAGAGTTCATTGTATAACGAAAAACGGAAAGGTGAAAACGAAGTTTCGATAACGCCGGCAGCAATTAGTCGCAGGTAGCGTGGCAAAGTCACGCCCTGCGGGTTGCGAGAGGACGGCGTTGTCAAAGTGGAAAGTGAAAACGAAAAAATGAAAAAAGCCGAACTATATAAAAAAGCCATAGAATACTTTGAGGTGGCGATACCTGTTGCCGAAACGGAACTCGACTACTCTACTCCGTTCGACCTGCTTGTGGCTGTCATATTGTCGGCGCAATGCACCGACAAGCGCGTTAATATGGTCACACCTGATCTCATCGCACGCTACCCGGACGCGCACGAGATGGCCCAGGCCCACCCCGACGAAATCTACAACTACATAAAGAGCGTATCGTACCCCAACAACAAGGCCAAGCACCTTGTAGGTATGGCACAGAAGCTTTGCAGCGACTTCGGTGGCGAGGTGCCCGACACTCTTGAGGAACTTGTTACGCTACCTGGCGTGGGACGCAAGACTGCCAATGTAATCCTCTCTGTTGTGTGGGACAGGAGCGCCATGGCCGTGGACACACACGTGTTCCGCGTGAGCCACCGCATAGGCCTGGTGCCCAAACGCTGCACCACCCCCTACAGCGTTGAGATGGAGCTGATGAAGCACCTTCCGCAAGATATCATTCCCAAAGCCCACCACTGGCTGATATTGCACGGGCGGTACACGTGTACAGCGAGAGCCCCCAAGTGCGCAGCATGCGGACTCACTGATGTGTGCAAGGAATACGGCAAACAGAAAACACCCCGGTAAAACTCTTATATTATAATGTTAAGAAACCAGACAGACCGCACTATTGGCAGTCTGTCTGATTTCTTAACTTATCTATGCATGGTTCTCAACATTCAGCACCGCTGTTCATCTTAGGCAGATTAACCTGCTCGAACTTATATCCCAGACGTTTGAGTTCAATGGCAGCCCCCACACGGAACAACACCTTTATAGCACGTGCGAAAGTATGGAACGCCATAGGCGACTGAGGTTCTATATTCTCGCGGCGTATAAGCGTCAGAGCCGTTTCACCGAGGCGACGCATCATCTGTTCAATTTTCTTGGCCTCCTGCGACTCAAGATGAAACCCGATGACATTCTGTACGATATTCTCATCCATGTCATCGAATCCCATAGGACCATACAGTGACTTGTACTCATCATTACAATGTTCAGCCCAATCGCTGTCCCACTGATGAGCCACAGCCATACCTACATAACCGGCCCAGGCAATGGCAACAGTGGGATAATCGGCAATATTAGGTACCGCATCCGCCACATATTCAGGGGCGATATCGTGCCAACGGTTATCAATATCCTCTGTCGAAAGCAGAGTTCCCTCAAGGACATTGTATTGGGTACACAATTTAAGGAGCTCGTTCATAAGACGGCTCTCAAAATTTTCAAGATAAACTTTATTTACCATAATAAGTCATTTTTAATCAGGGCATATACATGCCATAACAGGCTACAAGCCTGTTCAATCGAGAATCTTCTTCTCACGAAGTCTATACACAATCTTCTCGGCAATATCATCCTGTGAAAGGACAAACACATTGTCAAGCACTCCTAAAGACAACACATATTCATTCTCCCCTACGACAATCTTGCCTGCTGTGAAAGCAACATAGTCCTCTACAACAAACATCCTGTCAAGCATAGTCGTGACAATAGAGTCGTTCTCCATTCGGGCTATCAGCTGTTCCGGAATCACAATCCCGGCAGGCGGTGACACCGTCAGGCTTTCAATGACAGATGCAGACACCTCGCGCAGATGTGTATCCCTCTCAGGCTTTGTATGCATACAGACGGAAATCACCACTGCCAAGGTCAACAAGCAGCATATCAGAGCCCTAATCATCATCAGTATTTTTCAAAAGAGACGACCTTATCATAATCCTTACGTATCTTCTTACGTTTGGGCTTGACTGCATAACCCAACGACACGATAAGCATAAGACGTTTTTTCTGTGGTATGCCCACCAGTTCCTTTATCTTCTTCTCATCGAACCAACCGAGTATACAGCTGCCCACACCCTCATCCTCTGCTGCAAGGGTGATATAGGCCGATGCTATGCCAAGGTCCATGATAGGGAAGTCCTTGTCTTTTATTCCGCATCCCAACTTGGAGGTGATGTTCGTTGGCTCAAGGGTTATGAGCACCAATGCCGAAGCATCCTTCACAAACCTGTTCATCCCGAGGCTTGAGGTAGCCTTACCCACCTCCACAAGCAAACCGGGGTCAGTGATTACCGTAAAATGCCAAGGCTGCCCGTTACATGCTGACGGTGCAAGACGCCCCGCCTCAAGTATGCGCTCAAGCACCTCACGCTCAATGGCACGTCCGGGCTCATATGCCCTGTCACTCTGACGCGCAGCAGCCAGTTCAAGAAAACTCTTCATCGCTTGGCAATCCTTGCTATGTACTTACCTATGATGTCGAACTCGATATTCACCTTTGAGCCCACCTTAATCTTGTGGAAATTGGTATTCTCATAGGTGTACGGGATTATAGCCACTGAAAAAGAGTCATCAGTAGGCTCACACACAGTGAGGCTCACACCGTTCACAGTCACAGAGCCCTTATCCACGGTAAGGTAACCCTTTGCAGCCATCTCATCATCCTTCTTGTAACGGAATGTGAAATACCAGCTTCCGTCCATATCCTTTACAGACACGCACTCCGCTGTCTCATCCACATGTCCCTGCACAATGTGCCCGTCCAGACGTCCGTTCATCATCATGCTGCGCTCCACATTCACCTTGTCGCCGACCTGCAGCAACCCGATGTTTGAACGCTCAAGCGTCTCGCGCATGGCCGTAACAGTATACTCGTCACCATCAATATCTACAACGGTGAGGCAGACACCATTGTGTGCCACACTCTGGTCAATCTTCAACTCACCCACAAAAGAGCAAGTAAGAGTAAGATGCAGATTACCCTGCTCCTGCACCAGCTTACGCACTGTTGCAAATTCTTCAACTATTCCTGAAAACATATCATTCATTATTAATATTTCGCGAAGATAATGAATTTTAAGAAGCTTATATCACGAATATACCGATAAAGTATCTGACAATACCACATTTTCATATACTTTTTGGAAGCTGATACAAATTATTGATATTTTTGTAACTGGATAAACCTAAAAGCTGTTTAATAACGGAAATACCAATAAACACACCCAAAGAAAACGAATAATATATATGGAACTGAATAAATCAGAAATATCCCAGATTGGCGATATTGACAAGATAGACCTCAGCTATGTTGTCAGCGAAGAGAACAAAGTATACCTTGAATTAGTGTGCGCAGGATATATTGACGGGGAGAGCAATATGCAGAAAGCATTGTTGGACAAGATGCAAGGATACATCGGACATATCCTGAGCGATTGGTTCAAGCAGGAATACCAGGGACTGGACCCTGTCACCGTCATACATTTTGAAGAAGAGCCGCATCAGCTGATACTGCAACTGCTGAGCAAATGCATTGCATGGTTCAATGATTATGGCATTGAGTTGAGGTTCAAGCTTAAAGACTCCTATTTCAATATCACTCAGAGCGAAGGATAACCGCATGGTTATATAATATAATGTCTCCCTTTCAGGGCTGTTTACATCTGCTGCCGATACCCATAGGCCTCACGGCCTATGCTTTAAAATCATGCCCTTATAAGGCATAAAATCCGCCAGTGACAAACGACATAACCGACAAGCCCCAACGGGGAGAAACAGCATATCAAGAAAAAAATATCGTATACACTTATCGCAAATTTTGCGATAAGTGACTATTAATATATCATATGTGCACAAAATTTGCACATACCAAGAAACAAAGCTACTTTTGTGTTGATTATTTAAGAAACGAAACAACCAATGATCACCGACCCCCCAACACTTAATGACCATAACAAAACCGAGTATCCTCCTATGCACACTGATGCGTTTGACACATATCCTTTTTAGGATTACAATCCGAACTCTTTCTTAACTCTCTGAACGGTACTGACTGAAACACCGCACAACTTCGCTGTATTGCGTATAGATTGCCCCTTTTTAAGGTGTTTGATGACGTTTGAATACTCGTCAGTCTTCTGCTCCTTGGACTTGACAGAACCGACTTTTCTGCCCATTTTGACGCCCTTTGCCTTGGCAAGTTCTCTACCGCTGTTGAGGCGGTATTTGATGTTGTCTCGCTCAATCTCGGCAAATGATGAGAGTACCGCTGTAATCATCTTGGCAATAGGGTTCGGTTGTCCGTCCTCGTTGAGGGTGCAGAGCGGTAGGTTCTGAATATAGACGTTAACTCCCGCTTTTGTCAGTTCATCAAGAGTATTCACGACTATCTTGGTAGAACGTCCGAGACGACTGATTTCCGATACGCAGAGGGTATGCACCTTGTTGGTAATGCAGTATTCGATACACTCCGTCAGAACGGGGCGGTTCTCCTTTGCTCCGCTCATCTTTTCCTCGAAGACTGACACTAACTCCATTTCATTTATGGATATGTACTTCTTCAAGTCTGCTACCTGCCTTTCGGTTGTCTGCCTGTCTCCTGTTGAGGATACTCGTGCGTAAATTACTGCTGTATTCATACTGAAAATGTCTATGATTAACTTCTCAACAAAGGTAGTGAATTTATTTGATATATTCAAATAATTCTTTGATAAAAATGAATACAATACAAGCGTTAAAAAAGTGTATTCAAATTGATTTTTCTGAATACACTTTATTTTTGAATACGTTAGTTAAATTCGAATTTATTTGTTTATGGAAACTCCGTCAACTAGGTATTTACTACCGTTAATTTCAAAATAAGTTCTATGACCTTTTCCTGTAAGATAAAACTGATACTTGACCTTTGTCTTGGTATTCATAAAGTTACCTGAATGCTTCTTTCCAACACTTGTACCGCCAACACGAATTATGTTATGGTTGACATCTTCAGGTATAGGCAAAACCACAGCGTCGGATATATCAATCGTCTTCTTTCCAATAACGAACTTTACAACAAGGTTATTTCCTTTAATGTTATTCTCTACAGGAACTGTGCCGAGTACAAGTAACACAACTCCAACAATAATTAAAATAGGTGCAATTACTGAAATCAATATAATCTTTTTGGTGTTCATATTTAATGTATTGGTCTTATGTTATAGATGCTACAACCAAATCATTTGTGACGCATAAATCCCGATTTATGGATGCAAAGATATATAATCCGATTGTAAAAATCAATATATCAGTATTTTCTCCACCTTGGTAATAGAGTGATTTCGTGAATTGTTTTAGTGAATTTGCCGAATAAGACTATCAATGTCAGCGACTTGATTAACCTTAAACGGGGTGGTTTCTGTGTCAGAGGATAGGCATAGGACAGTTCGTTACGAAAATTTTACCCATTATCTTGACTTTTTCTATGTTAGACTATATTTATTATAAAGACTACATTGATTATGTAGAATATGACTATTTTTGGTAGTAATAATAAGTGATAAAAATGGATAGTTATGATACAACCACAGAAACGTATTTACCGAAACGATGTCTCACAGCAGACACGTGAGAAACAGAGCATTGCTCACCAAGGACGAAAGCACTCGAACGACACCAAGCAGAAGATAAGCAAAGCGATGTGCGACTATTGGGCGAAACTCCCTATGAAACCGATTAACAATAACGAAACCTCAACGACAGATACCTATGGCAAAGAGAATTGATTGGGCGGTGAACGTAGATAAACTGCGAGTGTGCTACAATATGCCCGAGAACCTGTACGACTACCTACGTGAGCATTATACACGACACGATGAGATGACTAATGCCCGTATATTGGATGAAGACGATTTCAGTCTCGTGTTCATCGAAGAAGATGATACAAAGATGTCCGCAGTCCTTAACGTAAGAGACGTTGAGGGGTTCTTCCGTCTCGGTACATTCACATTCTCCAATAGTGCCAAATACGAGGGAAAGGCGTTCTTTACATTCGAGAACGGGGCGTTATACCGAGTATATACAAGAGTGCCGAACGGAGAACCGACTAACCATATCTGCGACTTGCTGTATGTTGCAGACTTCTATGGAATGACATTCAACAACATCACAGAACTCGAACTTGCATTCGACAGCAACTACAACTACATCAGCAAAGTCCGCAAGATGATTAAGGATGTTGATACTTATGACTTGTACCTCAACGGCAGAAAGGTATCAGATGATGAGACATTGGACGGATATGGCGAGTATTATACTCGTAGTCGTATCAAGATGTCGAAACTGCCGACGTTGTATTTCAGTCAAGCGAAAGACACAGATATGAAGATGAGGATTTACGACAAGGCACGTGAACTGAACGAGAGCAGTCCACAGAAGACTGAACGTCTGAAAGAGTGGTTAGGGTGGGAAGATATTGACACCTTGTTCCGTGTTGAGGTAGTCCTCCATAATACCAATGTCCGTGAATTCATAGAGCGGTACGGGGAACGCCTATATAGTGAAGTCGGGGAACACTCGAACGTCTTGAATTTGCTCGGGATGTCCGAGTTCCGAACAGCGATGTTCCTTGATAGTGCAGACAGAATGATATACTTCCGAGAGAAGAAGACACGTGAAAAAATCAGTCTTGTTGAGGTATGCTCGGGTATATAACCAATATACCTGTGCGAACATAAGTGAGCGACAGCAGGGGGTAGCCGATTGCGTTTGGCGAGGGGGTGCAACCCCCTTGAAACCGCTCATAAAAAGAAAATATAAAATACTATATTTCAAATTGATATGGTGGATATGAACCTATCCAACCGACGTTAGTCAATATCTCATTGAATTCTTCGGGTGTATACGTTCCTGCTTCTATTACACCTTGTCCGAAATCTGTATTGTATAGTTCACTCTTTCCATTGTAGGTGATTGTCTTTGCTTCTTTATCGTATGTCAATGATAAATCTTGATTGTTCAAGAACCACGACGGATATTCGGGACACGAGCATAAGGCAGGGTCATAGAACATTTCAGTTTTCTTGTATCTGAAATTCTTTACCGTTCCCCACATCTCACCTCCGTCAATGAAATGTACGATTACCAAACTCCATAACTTCGACATTCTATGGATTGTAATCTCGCTGATGAACTCGTTTACATATTCCTTGACGAGTGTTCTGTCCGTTCTGATTTCATTCTGTCTTGCCATCAGATTTGAGTTTGATTTCATCTTGGTAAGACTTGCTTTCCTCATTTTCAGATTAGTCAGTTCACCTTTGATTCTTGTAATTGACTTTTGCAGTTCATCAGTTGTTTTCTTGATTCTTGCCCTTTCATCAGAAATCTGATTCATTGCTTCTTCATCATCTTCAACGAACCTTACAATCCTATTGATGAATTTATTAAGAGCGTCAGTCTCCGCTTTCAGTTTCGCCTCATTGCAGACGAGAATTTCAGTCTTTTCGCTGATTTCCTTGTCTATCTGTTCAATCTTTTCCGATACTTCCTGTTCTATGTTGTAGTCGGCAAATTTTGCAATGCATAGTTGCAGAACCAATCCGTCAAGACGTTTCATCTGTGTCTCTGTTCCCGTTGTACACGTCTTCGGTTTATCGTTTCTGTTTACCGTTCCATAGCATTTATACTTTCTGTCCTGCATACCTCCACCGACAGAATAACGACTGCCACAATCACCACACCTTAACAGATGTTTCAGAAGATTGTCGTGTCTTATACCGAGGTTCTTGTTAAACCTCTTTTCATCCACTAATCTCTGAACCTCATTGAATGTGTCCTCATCCACTATGCATAGTTCGGGCTCATATATCTTAAATTCGTGAAGCACCTTTCTATCTTTCCTTAAATGTGTCGGTAGGGGATTGGACGGGTCAGGTTCATAGAATTTGAACTCTCTCTTTCCTATGTATAGTTCATTCCTTATAAGTCTGCTTAATGTAGACGGACGCCATTTCAATTCCTCCAAGTTTATTCTTTTCTCCTTGATTGCTAATCCTTTTGCAGTTCGTTTCTTATCCGACACTTCAAACCTTTTCTTATATGGTGCGGGTATTCCCTCTGCATTCAAGATGTCCGCAATCTCCAACGATGATACTCCATTCTTGTAGTATTGAAATATCCTCCGAACCACCTCTGCTTCTTCCTCGTTTATTACGAGTTTCTTTTCTATGTCTGTCGTTGTGTATCCGTAAGCAGTGAAACCGCCCTGCGAGATGCCTCGGTTCTTTATGGCAGATACCTTTCCATCCACCCCACGTGCAACGAATAGTTCAATCTCATATTGACTCATTACCGCAAGAACCGAAATCATTATAGACGTTGCCATATCTGACTTATCCCTAACCCATAGGTTCTGTTTCTTGAAGAACAGATGCACGTCCTTGCTCTGATAGTATTCTATGGATTTCAATAAATTGGACGGGGTTCTGTCAAGTCTACTAAACTCGCTGAATAGTATCTGCTGATACACTCCGTCCTCAACCTTACGTTTAAGTATACCGTAGTTAGGACGTGCCTCGCCCTCCTTGAAACCACTGATTATATCGACATAAATGTCTTCTTCATCGATTACAATGCCGTTTCTATTTGCAAAGTCTAAAAGTTCCTCCCTCTGCCTATCAGTCTGTTGATAAGAAGTTGATATTCGAATATATATTGCCGTTCTTCGGTTTGTGTCAATTTCTCCAAATAATCTCATAATATTCAAAAAAAGTTAATACCTTTGTAAATATGGAAGCAAAGATAAATAAAATAGATGGCAAGTCCAAATTTCAAGATGTGTCAATCGCACCTATGCACACTGTGGAGCACATCCTTAACCAGACTATGGTGAGGATGTTCGGATGCGAGCGCAGCCGTAATGCGCATATCGAGCGCAAGAAGAGCAAGTGCGACTACACTCTGCCCGGTGCACCCACCGTGGAGCAGATTGCCGAGATTGAAAGCCGTGTGAACGAGGTCATCGCGCAGCATCTGCCGGTAACCGTCGAGTTCGTGACACGCGACAATGTACCCAATGGCGTTGACTTGGGCAAGCTGCCTGCCGATGCAAGCGACACGCTGCGCATTGTACGTGTGGGCGATTATGACACCTGTGCCTGCATAGGTGCACACGTGGAGAACACAAGCGAGATAGGTACATTCCGCATCATAAGCCACTCGTATGAGAACGGCACGCTTCGCCTGCGTTTCAAGCTTGCATAAAAGCATTGTATCCGCTCCTTTCGCCACCATAAAACATGAGGACATTTTTCTAATAAGCGCTGTTATTTCGGTATTTTTTTGTATTTTCGCATCCGAAACTGAAAAACCACCAAAATGTTCAAGAAAGCCAAATGCATCATCACTGCAACCGACAACGGCAGCATAAAGGATATGTGCCACTCAATATTGTCACAGATTGATGAAAAGCGCATCTTGAAGATTATCTTTTTCTATCTCCCCGCAAGCGACAGCGACTATCTGCTACACAATAAGGAGCTGCGTGAGTGCGTGAAGGAGCATTTCCCCACTGCGACACCCCTTGTAAGCTATGTGGCACAGAAACCCGAGTGCGGTGCACTGGTTGCCGAGGTTGTAAGCCTTGCCGACAGTGATGCCACCGTTGAGCGCAAGGCAAGGTACACCCTGTTGAGAAAAGGCAATTGCCGCGAGATAATGAGCGAGGGAATAATACCGGCGGACATAACCGCAAGCACCTTTTCACAGGCAAATGACATCTTCGCCACCGTGGGGGCAATCCTTGATGAAAACGGTTTCACCCCGAGCGACATCTACCGCCAGTGGAACTACATCCAGGGCATCACCGTGCTCAACGACGGCAGCCAGAACTATCAGGAGTTCAACGATGCACGCTCAATGTTCTACACCAAAGGCTGCTGGAGCAACGGCTACCCTGCTGCGACAGGCATCGGCACAAGCCGTGGCGGTGTGATGATCGAGTTCAGCGCCATAAAGGATGAGGAGGTGCCCAACAAGCCCATCGACAATCCTTTGCAGGTGGCGGCACACAACTACTCACAGGAGGTACTCGACGGCAAGGTTATCGAGGAGCTTAAAGAACGCACCACCCCTAAGTTCGAGCGTGCACGCATACTGGGCAGCACAATCTTCATCTCGGGAACAGCAGCCATCAAGGGCGAGCACAGCAACCACAGCACCAGCGCCGTGGAGCAGACAGCAGAGACTATGGAGATAATGGACAACCTTGTATCAAAGGAGAACATCCCGGTCGAGAACAACGGTTCACACTACCGTTTCCTGCGCGTTTATGTAAAGAACGAGTGCGATATCCCTGCCGTACGCGGATATATGAGCGTACACTACCCCACAGCCGGCAAACACTATCTTGTGGCAGACATATGCCGTCCCGAGCTTCTTGTAGAGATCGAGGGTCTGGCACATATCTGATAAGTCTACATCGGCTGCACGCATTCCCTCAAAGAGAATATATTCACAACAAAACCATAATCTATGAAATTCAAAAAGAGCATTCTGATGGCAGCATTATCATTGACAATATGCGGATGCACATCGCAGCAGCAGGAGCAGGGCAACCCCCTCTTCAGCGAGTTCAACACTCCACACGGCATAGCACCGTTCAGTGAGATAACAATCGACCACTACCGCGAGGGCATGCTCAAGGGCATGGAGGAGCAGAAGGCCGAGATTGAGGCAATCATCAACAACAGCGAGGCTCCCACCTTCGAGAACACCATTGTTGCCCTTGACCAGAGCGGACAGCTGCTGCGCAAGGTACGCGGCACATTCAGCCCCCTTTCAAGCAGCAACTCGAACGACGAGACAAGAGCTTTGCAGAAAGAGATGTCACCGCTCTCATCGACACACAACGACGATATCAACCTCAACGAGAAGCTCTTCGCACGCGTGAAGAGCGTATACGACTCACGCGAGTCGCTCACCCTCACCCCAGAGCAGGCAAAGGTGCTCGAGAATACATACGACCGTTTTGTGAACAGCGGTGCCGAGCTCAACGATGCCGACAAGGCACGCCTGCGCGAGCTGAACAAGGAGATTTCCATGCTTCAGTTGGAGTTCTCACAGAACCTCCTTCATGAGACAAACAACACCTTCGTCGTTGCCGAGAGCCTTGAGGAGCTCAAGGGCCTTCCACAGGCAAACATCGACGCCGCAGCAAGAATGGCAGCCGACAACGGCCAGCCCGGCAAATGGATGTTCAACATGCAGCGCCCGAGCTGTAACCCAGTATTGCAGTACTGCGAGAACCGCGAGCTGCGCCGCAAGGTTTACGAGGCATACTACAACCGCGGCAATCAGGACAACGAGCATGACAGCAAGGCCATCTGTGCCAAGCTGGTGGCACTGCGCCTTGAGAAGGCGAAGCTGATGGGCTTCAACAACTATGCCGAGATGGCGCTCGAGAACCGCATGGCAAGCACTCCTGAGGCTGTGTATGACCTGCTGATGCAGGTGTGGGAGCCGGCCGTTGCCAAGGCAAAGGAGGAGATTGACGATATCCGTGCCGAGATACGCAAGGAGGGCAAGGACTTTGAGCCTGCAGGCTGGGACTATATGTACTACCTGGACAAGGCAAAGAAAGCAAAGTTCGCTGTTGACGAAGAGGAGATACGCTCATACCTTGAAATCAACAACGTCATGCAGGGTATCTTCCACGTTGCAAACAAACTCTACGGCCTCACCTTCAAGGAGGTTACAAGCGAGGTACCTGCATACGAGCCCACAGCCAAAGCATACGAGGTAATTGACCGCGACGGCAAGCTGCTCGCAATCTTCTACAGCGACAACTTCCCACGCGAGAGCAAGCGCGCCGGAGCATGGTGCACCTCTTTCCGCCCACAGAGCTACAAGAACGGCGAGCGCATAATACCCATCGTTGTCAACAGTTGCAACATGACACTCCCCAACAACGAAGGCTATGCATTGCAAAGCATCGACAACGTGGAGACATTGTTCCACGAGTTCGGCCACGCGCTGCATAACTTCATGCGCGACGTGCAGTACAGCAGTGCCAGCGGTGTTGAACGCGACTTTGTCGAGTTGCCGTCACAGATCAACGAGCATTGGGCATTCGAGCCCGAGGTGCTGGCGGTATATGCAAAGCACTACAAGACAGGCGAGGTTATCCCGATGGAGCTTGTAAACAAGATTCAGGAGAGCGGCAAGTACGGACAGGGCTTTGCTACTGTGGAGTACATCGCAGCATCACTCAGCGACATGGACCTCCATGTACTCACCGAGGTTCCTGCCGACCTCAACGTAATGGAATTCGAGGCAGAGAAGCTCAACGAGCGTGGCATCCCCTCACAGATCCTGCCACGTTACCGCATGACAAACTTCAGCCACACCATGGGCGGAGGCTATACAGCCGGATACTACAGTTACATGTGGGCCGAGGTTCTTGATGCCGATGCCTTCGAGGCATTTGCCGAGACCGGTGACATCTTCAACCAGAAGGTTGCAGGGAAGTTCCGCAAGTACGTGCTCACCCCCGGTGGCATTGATGACGGAATGACAATGTACAAGAACTTCCGTGGCCGGGAGCCCAAGATTGACGCACTGCTGCGCAACAGAGGATTATGATCCTGCCAAAAGAAAATTATAAATTAAGTGGAACGGCCATCGGCCGTTCCACTTAATTTATGCAAAAAGCCCACTGCCCTGTGAACCATTATGCCCTTTACAACATTATAAAGTCAAGAACGGCACGCTGCCGGCGGGCACTCAATAAGCCACTCTGTAGAGAGGCTGCGGTCCGGCCAACACCTGCATCACATCGGGACCGTCATTACCCGGCCAGGCAGCGTCCGTCTGTTACAAGAAAATGTGAAACAAAACAATTGTCTAACAACTAAAGGAAAGTATTATGAGCATGCCAATGAAACAGGGACCACACCATTGGATTCCGAGTATCTTCAACGATTTCTTCAACAACGAGATTCTTGTACGCAACAGCGCCACTGCACCGGCAATCAATGTTCTTGAGACCGAGAAAGAGTATAAGGTGGAAGTGGCGGCAGCCGGGATGTGCAAAGAGGATTTCAAGATCAGCATCGACAGTGACAACGACCTGATGATAACAATGGAGAAGAACTGCAACTGCAACGACAAGGAGTGTTGCGGCACAGAGAAAGGCAAGGAGTCCTGTGGTACAGACAAGGAAGGAAAGAAAGGCGATGACAAATGTGAATGCAAGGGACGTTACCTGCGTCGCGAGTTCTCCTACACAAAGTTCCAGCAGACGCTTGTGCTGCCCGACGATGCCGACACTGCAAGGATTGAAGCAAAGGTGAAGCACGGAGTGCTGCGGATACATATCCCCAAGAAGGCGAACACCCCTGAACAGAAGAATGAGAGAATCATTGCAATTGAATAAGCTTATTTCTTTGACTATCAAGGCAACAGAAAACAAACTGTTGCCTTGATTATATGTAATAATATTCGTAACTTTGCAAATTGATTTAAGAGTAAAGAAATAAATAATTATGAAAAAAGCACTTATTACCGGAGTAACCGGTCAGGACGGCTCGTTCCTGTCGGAACTCCTGATAGAAAAAGGATATGATGTACACGGCACAATAAGACGCTCTTCTGTCGACTACCGCGAGCGCATAGCTCACCTTGAAGGACACCCCCAATTCCACTTGCATTATGCAGACCTCGGCGACTCCATGAGCCTTGTACAGGTTATAGGCAAAGTACGTCCCGACGAGATATACAATCTGGCAGCCCAGAGCCACGTACAGGTAAGTTTCGACTCCCCTGAATTCACAGCAAACATTGACGCGACGGGAGTGTTGCGTGTTCTTGAAGCCGTACGTCTGTGCGGCCTGGCCGATACATGCCGCATTTACCAGGCATCGACATCGGAACTTTACGGCAAGGTAGAAGAGGTTCCACAGAATGAGAACACTCCGTTCCACCCGTACAGTCCTTATGCCGTTGCAAAGCTCTACGGCCACTGGATTGTCAAGGAGTACCGTGAGGCGTATAACATGTTCTGCTGTTCCGGCATCCTTTTTAACCACGAGAGCGAACGCCGCGGAGAGACATTCGTTACACGCAAGATAACACTCGCTGCCGCACGCATTGCACAGGGCAAGCAAGAGAAGCTGTACTTGGGCAATCTCTCATCACTGCGTGATTGGGGATACGCCAAGGATTATGTCGAGTGCATGTGGCTTATGCTACAGAACGACAAACCCGAGGACTTTGTAATTGCCACAGGCGAACAGCACTCAGTGCGCGAATTCTGCTACTATGCATTCAAGCACGTAGGTATTGAACTTGAATTCACCGGAGAAGGAGCTGAGGAGAAAGGTATTGACAAGGCGACAGGAAGAGTATTGGTTGAAGTCTCTCCCGATTTCTACCGCCCTACTGATGTCGTCAACCTTTGGGGAGACCCGT
Source organism: uncultured Bacteroidales bacterium (assembly GCA_937900095.1). Classification (GTDB taxonomy): domain Bacteria; phylum Bacteroidota; class Bacteroidia; order Bacteroidales; family Bacteroidaceae; genus HGM04593. The sequence continues at coordinate 26,210 of CALCEC010000060.1, forward strand.
CAAAGGCACGAAAGGAACTTGGTTGGAACCCCCAGAAGACCACATTCGAGCAACTTGTAAAGATTATGGTCGACTCCGACATGGCCAAAGTTGCAGTAGAGAAAGCAGGAGAAAAAGTAAGAACGAACCTTGCAGAATTCCTTGAGCGCGGCATTGTAAAATAAAATTCCATATACAAACGGAAACTATGGAGAAGAATTCAAAGATATACGTTGCAGGACACCGCGGCATGGTAGGTTCTGCTATTGTACGCGAACTGCACCGCCAAGGTTATACCAACATCATCACCCGTACCCACAGCGAGCTTGACCTGTGCTGTCAGGAGCAGGTTGAACGGTTCTTTGCGGCAGAGAAACCGGAATATGTATTCCTTGCTGCAGCAAAGGTGGGCGGAATAATTGCCAACCACACCGCCCTTGCCGATTTCATGTACGAGAATATGATGCTCGAGATGAATGTAATCAATGCCGCATGGCGCAACGGATGCAAGAAACTGGAGTTCCTTGGTTCATCGTGCATATACCCACGTATGGCACCGCAACCGATGAAAGAAAGCTGCCTGCTGACATCAGTGTTGGAACCAACAAACGAGGCATATGCACTTGCAAAGATTTCAGGTCTCAAATATTGTGAATACCTGAACCGGCAGTACGGCACAGACTTCATCAGTGTTATGCCCACCAACCTATACGGACCGAACGACAACTACCACCCCACCCACAGCCACGTGATGCCGGCACTTATCCGCCGTTTCCATGAGGCAAAAGAAGAGGGATTGAAAGAGGTGACATGCTGGGGCGACGGAACACCCATGCGTGAATTCCTGTACGTCGATGACCTTGCCAACCTTTGCGTGTTCCTCATGAACAACTACAGCGGCAATGAGACAGTCAATGCCGGAACAGGCAAGGAGGTTTCAATAAAGGAACTGACTATGCTTGTTGCAAAGATTGTAGGTTACGAAGGTGAGATAAAATGGGACACAAGCAAACCAAACGGAACTCCGCGCAAGTTGCTTGACGTATCGAAGAGCGCAGCCCTCGGCTGGAAATATTGTACAGAACTTGAGGACGGAATCAGGCTCTCGTATGAGGACTTCCTGAACAACCCCATGAGAGCAGAGAGATAAACGATGTGTCACATACATAAAAAATATGGTCGGGAATTCCCGACCATATTTTTTATGTAACAGAATAATCATTCATACAGAAAGAACTGCGGACGGCCGTAGAGACGGAAGTCCTTGATGCAGCCCGGGAGGTTTACATCGCGTACGAAGATGCGGAAGCCCTTCACTGTGCGGATGTTTCCAAGATCAACAATTATCTGGTGAGGCAGAGCCTTCACATCCTTCTTCCAAGCACTGTGCCAGTAGGTGGACTCGTCACCGTCAATCATATCCTCGGCAACACCCTCGCCCACAGCCTCGGTGTTGGTATGTACGATGTTCCACTTTTTCTTATTGATAGGATTGCCGTTCTCATCGAGCAACTCAATCTCGCATATACAAGAGTTCTTGCCGTCATATGTGCTCTGGATATCGATACATAGGTGACGCAGGGTCTTCATTCCGTCAAATGTAAACTCCTGCCAACCGCTCTTCTTCTCAACCTTACCCTTGAAAATTCCGTCGAACTCATCGAGGATGGGCACACGGTTATACTCGCGTGAAGTCTTGAAAGAGTTCTTGTCGGGACCTAATGTGTTGAGGATAGGCTTGTCGAGACCACGTACCGAGTGCTTGCCGGTAGCCTCCATTTCAAAGACAACAATCTCGTTCTCACCCTCCTTCATCCAAGGAGCAGGCAGATACATAGTCTGCTGAGGACCGATACCCCAGAACTTACCCAAAGACTTGCCGTTTACCCAAACAGCACCCTTGCCCCAGCCTGTCATGTCGATGAATGTATCACCCACCTTGTCAACTGTAAATGTTCCGCGGTAGAAGCCCGGCAGGTTACCCTCGTAGCGGAGTTTCGGGAATACGAACTTATCAACCTCGGCACGATGCAGAGGCAGAGATGTCATTGTCCAGCCTTTCAGCTCCTCACCATTGAGTGTAACACTCTCTGTGATACCCTTGATATTGTTCACCAAATCCTTGCCGTAGTTCACGCGGCCACCGTTCTCGACAAGAATCTCAAGAACAGAGTTAGGTTCAGTAACGTCGAGCTGCAATGCATTCTGACGGAAGCGGCGGTCGAGACTGCCCACAACCTTGCCGTTGAGGATAACGACTGCATAGTCACGTAACTCGTTGATCGCAAGTTTACCCTTAACAGGCTCGGCGATTGTTGTCTCATAGTGCAGATAACCGTAATCCTGATTCATGTCCTCGAATGACAGCGGAGTCTCCGACTCCACTCTCTCGCCGTAAGCCACAGAAAGAGGCGCCCACTCTGTAAGCTCGACCTCGGGGAAGGTTGTGGTGGGGTTATCGGCAGGTACCGGAGGCAGTGTCACGCCCTCGGGGAGATTCTTCTGGATAACCTCACGGAATGCGTGGTACTTCGGATAAGCGTTACCATACTCACCAAGAGGAGCATCGTAGTCATAGCTTGTAGGCTGTGGCTCGTAGGAACCGTTATTGGTGTTGGCACCGTTAGTATAATGGAAGTTTGTTCCGCCGTGGAACATGTAGATACTTACCGATACATCGTGGCTGAGCATCCAGTCGAGTTGGTCGGCAGGACGCTGGTAGTCGACAGCAGAGTGAGGCAAGCCCCATACATCGAACCATGCAGGATAGAACTCCGCAACAAAGTATGGACCACCGGGATAGAAACGGTCGATAGAACTCATGATATCTTCACCCACGGCACCGTTCACTGTCGGGAGGATGCCGGGGATGTAACCGTTAGGCATCTGTCCCGAGCCGTCACATGTCATGAGAGGCACGTTGAAGCCTGCATTCTTAATCATCTCGGCAACCTTACCCAGATAGACCTTGTCATTGCTGTAAGAACCGTACTCATTCTCAACCTGCACCATGATGATGTTACCGCCATTTGTTACGGTGTGTGGAGCAAGCTCTTTGCCAAGGGCATTTAGGTAACGTTCGCAAGCAGCCAGAAAGGCAGGGTTGTCGCTTCGCCACTTCATAGTGCTGTCTTTCTGCAACCAGTAAGGATAACCACCGAAGTCAAACTCTGCACATACGTATGGACCGGGACGCAACAGCACGAAGAGTCCTTCCTCGGCTGCAATCTCCACAAAGCGTGCAATATCGGCCTGCCCCTCAAAATTGAACTCACCCGGCTGCGGCTCATGAACAGCCCAGAACACATAAGCCGATACCGTGTTCAAGCCCATAGCCTTTGCACGCTGCATACGGTCGCGCCAATACTCCACCGGAATACGCGGATAATGCATCTCACCACAGATGAGCTGCACCTTCTCACCGTCATAAAGGAACTTTCCGTCCTTTATCTCAAAAGTGTGCTTCTCCTTGCTGCAGGAACCAAGACCCACTGTCAAGGCAAGCGCCAATAAGATAAAAAGTTTTCTCATAATAACTATTTATGGTTAGTAATATTATATAATTGTCAGTAACATTATATAAATTAGGTATTTTGTGATAAAGATAGTCAAATCCGCTATCATATAAAATTTAACAGTCCTTTTTTTTTCGGTACAAGCCGACAAAACACAATAAAAGGGGCCTCACAATCGTGAAGCCCCTTGATTTTAAGATATTGTCTGCCTGAATTACTTAGCAGCGATAACGCGAGCCATCTCACAAACCTTGTTTGAGTAACCCCACTCGTTGTCATACCAAGAAACAACCTTTGCGAAGTTAGCATCGAGAGAGATACCAGCCTTAGCGTCGAAGATTGAAGTGTTGGCGCAACCACGGAAGTCTGTAGAAACTACAGCGTCCTCTGTGTAGCCGAGGATACCCTTCAACTCGCCCTCAGAAGCCTCCTTCATAGCAGCGCAGATGTCAGCCATTGTAGCCTCCTTCTCCAATACAACTGTAAGGTCAACTACAGAAACGTCAGAAGTTGGAACGCGGAATGCCATACCTGTGAGCTTGCCGTTGAGAACAGGAAGAACCTTACCTACAGCCTTAGCAGCACCTGTTGAAGATGGGATGATGTTCTCGAGGATACCGCGACCACCACGCCAGTCTTTCTTTGAAGGACCGTCTACAGTCTTCTGAGTAGCTGTAGCAGCGTGTACTGTAGTCATCAAGCCCTTAACGATACCGAACTTGTCGTTCAATACCTTAGCGATAGGAGCCAAGCAGTTTGTTGTACAAGAAGCGTTAGAGATGATGTCCTGACCAGCGTATGTTGTGTGGTTTACACCGTACACGAACATAGGAGTGCTGTCCTTTGAAGGAGCTGACATGATAACCTTCTTTGCACCTGCGGTGATGTGCTTGCGAGCTGTCTCGTCTGTCAAGAAGAAACCTGTAGACTCAACAACAACCTCAGCACCAACCTCGTCCCACTTCAAGTTAGCAGGATCCATCTCAGCTGTCAAACGGATCTTGTTACCGTTTACTACCAAGTAGTTGCCCTCAACCTCAACTGTACCGTCGAAACGACCGTGTACAGAGTCATAACGCAACATGTATGCCAAGTAATCAGCATCGAGAAGGTCATTGATACCTACAACCTGAATGTCATTGGCGAAGTTCTTCACTGCTGCGCGGAATACCATACGGCCGATACGACCGAAACCGTTAATACCAAGTTTAATCATTTTCTTAAAAATTTAATTAAAACGTTTATAATTAAAAAAACTCTCGTAATTCTTTTATCAATGTTGTGAGCACTCACCCACAATTGCAATATTCAGCAGCCCTGCACGAAACGAGTACCAAAGCCACAGCAATCACCATCAACAGAAATCCTACTTTTTTCATACAATATCCACTGAACGCCCCGCATGACAACACATCCACACAATGAGTGCAGCCTGTCTTCGCAAGGTTTACCTCTGCAATGACAGTGCAAACGAGTGAAATACAAAGTTTACTTTAGTATTTTCCGACAAGTGCAGCCTGTCTTCGCGGAGTTTCTCTCCGCAAATTTAACAAAATGTTTTCACAAACAAAGCAAATATCTATTTAAAATATTAAAAAAGAAAAGAAATATCTTCTACAGTAAAAAAACAAGCGGATATCTCCATGCAGACAAACAGCATAGGGCTGCATCTTGTTCACAGCATTGGAAGTGGCTGAAAGCCAAATGATATACAAATACCATTATCTGCAATCCAAAAATTGTTTTAATAAATTTATCTTCATTTATTACCTCTTTTATTTAAAAATCATTATCTTCGCAAAATGAAATAGTGTCGGATAATTGTTGTTATCCGCAGAGTGTGAATATTTATAGATCCTTCCGTTCCGTCAGGATGACAGATACGCAGGGTGACAAAGCGAATTACAACAACGACACATTATTAAAAACGATTATAACAACAGTTTTATTAACATAAAATCAATTAAGCTATGACAATTGACAATTTCAAGTTTGCCGGCAAAAAGGCAATCGTTCGTGTTGATTTCAATGTACCCTTGAACGAGGAGGGTAAGATTACTGACGACACCCGTATCCGCGGTGCTCTTCCCACATTGAAGAAGGTATTGGCAGACGGCGGTGCTCTCATCATCATGTCACACATGGGCAAGCCAAAGGGTAAGGTTAACGCAAAGTACTCTTTGAGCCAGATTGTTGACGCTGTTTCTGAGAAGCTGGGTGTACCCGTACAGTTCGCTCCTGACTGCGCAAAGGCTGCTGAGGCTGCTGCCGCTTTGAAGGCCGGCGAGGTATTGATGCTCGAGAACCTCCGTTTCTATCCCGAGGAGGAGGGCAAGCCTGTTGGTATCGACAAGGAGGATCCTGCTTACAACGATGCAAAGAAGGCAATGAAGGAGTCACAGAAGGAGTTCTCAAAGACACTCGCTTCTTATGCTGACTGCTACATCAACGACGCATTCGGTACAGCTCACCGCCGTCACGCTTCAACAGCAGTCATCGCTGACTACTTTGACGCAGACAACAAGATGCTCGGCTACTTGATGGAGAAAGAGGTTCAGGCTGTTGACAACATCCTCAAGGACATCAAGCGTCCATTCACAGCAATCATGGGTGGTTCAAAGGTATCTACAAAGATCGGTATCATCGAGAACCTCATGGACAAGGTAGACAACCTCATCCTCTGCGGTGGTATGACATACACATTCGCTAAGGCTCAGGGTGGCCAGATAGGCCGTTCAATCGTTGAGGACGACAAGCTCGACCTCGCTATCAGCATCATGGAGCAGGCAAAGGCTAAGGGCGTTAACCTCGTTCTCGCCAAGGACTGCGTTGCAGCTGACGATTTCTCTAACGACGCCAACACACAGGTATGCCCTGCAGGTGCAATCCCCGAGGGTTGGGAAGGCCTTGATGCAGGTCCTCAGGCTCAGAAGGACTTCGCAGCAGCTATCGTTGACGCAAAGACTATCCTCTGGAACGGTCCTGCAGGTGTGTTCGAGTTCGACAACTTCACAGCCGGCTCACGTGCTATCGCCGAGGCTATCGGCAAGGCAACTGCTAACGGTGCGTTCTCACTCATCGGTGGTGGTGACTCTGTAGCATGTATCAACAAGTTCGGTATGGCCGATCAGGTATCATACATCTCAACAGGTGGTGGTGCTCTTCTCGAGGCTATCGAGGGTAAGGTTCTCCCGGGCGTAGCAGCTATCAAGGGCGAATAATATCCCGCTTGAACAATTTATAATAAACAGCGCGGGCAACCGCGCTGTTTATTATATAACGGAAGTGACTGAGGAGTAGAACAACAATAAATTCATGGACGAAAAACGTATCAAAGACATTCAGAAGAGCGTCGCCGGCGCTCTGGCCGAGGAGAGGTTGAAGAGGGCCATCGATACCCTTGGAGAGGGCATCGACGAGCTGCAGGATTGGGAACTGCGTACACGCTACACCGAGATGCAGACAGCATACAGGTATATGCTGGAGTATCTGCGGCAGGGCATGCCCGACCCCGACAGGGAACGGCTCCACGGCGAGCTGATTGGCCGATGCTACGTCATCAACGACCAGATAGCCGTGGCAAGGCTCACCGAGCACTCCACCAAGGTATACTGCCAGATGCGCCGCAAGTACAAGGGAGTGAGCGAGGCCGACGGCGTATATGCAAGGCTCAGGGAGAACTTCGCCAACAGCGAGGTGGCACAGAGCCTCCCCGCCGACGAGTGCCGTACCCTCAACGAGAGACTTGCCACAGAGCACGAGCAGCTGTTGCAGCAGCTCTTCGGCATACTGTGGAGCAGTAACTGCTGGAGCAAGGGCGATGCCGAGAATATATACAACTGCATCAGCAGTGCCGAGATCGCCCTCGATGACCGCGCCGTAGCCGTGAGCGCCATAACGCTGAGCGCCCTCAAGTGCTTTGAGCCACTGAAGGCTATCACCCTGTGCAAGCTCGCGTCAAACCCCGAGAGCCTGCTCTCCACACGCGCCATCATAGGACTCATCATAGTGCTGTTCACCTACCGCCGACGCATCAAGCACTACCCCGAGATAGGCAATGCCCTTGCAGCCCTGCGCGACGATGCCACCATCATGCGCCGCATCGAGACAATACAGATACAGCTGTTGCGCAGCCGCGAGACACAGAAGATAGACCGAAAGATGCGCGAGGAGATCATCCCCGCCATAATGAAGAACCCCAACCTGCGCGGCAATAAGCTCAGCATGGACATCCTCAAGGAGATTGAGGACGACGAGGACAAGAATCCCGAATGGAAGAAGTGGATTGAGGAAGACCGCATAAAAGGCAAGATCGAAGAGATGAGCAAGTGGCAGATGGAGGGTGCCGACGTATACATGAGTACCTTCTCACAGCTCAAGAACTTCTCCTTCTTCGGCGAGATAAGCAACTGGTTCCGTCCCTTCGACACCAGTGTTCCCGCTATCGCCGCCATACTCCCCAAGGAGATAAAGAGCAACAAAAGCATCATCAGCGCCATCTGCGCATCGCCGTTCTTCTGCAACAGCGACAAGTTCTCCTTCTGTCTCACCTTCGAGCGCGTACCCAAGGAGCAGCGCGACGCCCTCATGGCACAGATGACAGGCGCTGACCAGGCCGAGCAGCAGCCCGACTTTCAGTCGGTCATCCCCGCCGAGAAGCGTGCTGAGGTAGAGAGCAACCAGTACATACAGGACCTCTACCGGTTCTTCAAGGTATCGAACTACCGCCACGAGTTCAGCGACCCCTTCGCCATGTCACTCAACCTGCTGGAGAGCGAAGCCCTTGCCCCACTCATCGAGAGCAACGATGCCCTGCTGCGTACCTTCCGTTATCTGGTGGAGAAAGAGTACTACAGCGAAGCCTTCAAGGCAGGCCGCAGCTATGAGAAGAGCGGCGAGTGCGATGCACAGTTCTTCCAGGAGATGGGCTTCTGCGCACAGAAAGAGTGCGACTACGACACCGCCGTCGACTACTACACCAAGGCCGACATAGTGAAGCCCGACACCCTGTGGACCCTGCGCCACATAGCACAGTGCTACCGCCTGCAAGGCGAGTCGGAGAAAGCCCTCAGCTACTACCTCATGGCCGAGGAGCTCGCACCCGAGAACATTTCCCTGCTGATGCAGACCGGCGAGAGCTACGCCACCCTCAAGCAGTACGAAGAAGCCTTCGCCCGTTTCTACAAGGTGGAATACCTCAAGCCCGACTCCCTGCGTGCCATGCGCGCCATTGCCTGGTGCTCATTCATCACCGGCAAGGACGACCAGGCCCGCGGCTACTACCAGCGTCTGATGGAGCAGCCCCACCCCACCTTCGAGGACTACCTCAATGCCGCACATGTAGAATGGGTAACAAAAAACAACCAACAGGCTGTAGAATACTACAACAAAGCAAAAGAAATTTGCAGTAATGCTGACAAGATTGCAGAGCACATCCTCAACGACAAAGAGGTAATGCTTGAACGTGGAGTAAGCGAAACAGAACTGCAACTGTTGATAGATTTAATATCATAGCGGTATAGACAATGTTGGCAGCAGTTGGTCGCAGGCAGCGCGGTAAGGTCGCGCCCTGCGGGATGCGATAAGACAACATTGTCAGTGCCGCACATGTGGAATGGGTAACCCACAACAACCAACTAGCCGTAGAATACTATAACAAAGCCAAAGAAATATGCGGAGATAGAAAGTTGGCTGACACACTCATAAATGACAAAGAAATTCTATTTAATCGTGGAGTGAGCAAAATAGAGCTGCAGTTACTAATAGACCTAATCAGCTGAAACGGTTTCGACGACACGAGCAGTGATAGGTCGCAGGTAGCGTGGCAAGGTCACGCCCTGCGGGTCACGAAAAGCGAGTGTTGTCAATGCCGCACATTTGGAATGGGTAACCGTGTAGTGAGTATGTGTATGTTGTATGTTGTTTGTTGTATGTTGTATGTTGTTTAACGTGTAATTGTTTAATTCAAAGCTGCTCCCCTTGTTTGTAATCAAGGGTGAGCTCCGCAAAGCGGTGAGGGGCTAAAATAAAACGTGTTTTGTTTAACAAGTAAACGTTTAAATGGCGAACACATCGGTTCGCCATTTTTGTCATCCTGATGAAGCGTAGCGCAAGAAGGATCTCAAACAAAAGTCGCAGTCCTATTTGCTTTTGTTTTTCGCCTCTTTGTTTAATTGCTTAATAGTATCCAAGTAGGCCTGTTCAACCGGTGAAAGGGTGCGTAACTCATATTTGCGATATTCGCTCTCAGCCTTTGACATTGCCATTGCATGACTGACTTTGCCGGCGCCATTGAGTAACAGTTCGCCTGTAGAAGAAAGGATATTATCAAGATTTTGAATATAGTCGCTCATATACATTGGGCGATGTTTCATTGCCTGTATCTCGGCAAAGTCAAAATATCCCGATACAAGATTATTCAATATTTTCAGTTCATCTTCACTCAAATAATTCTTTGCAATCCTTACATCGGCAAGCGTTGGATGCTCCCCTTTAAACGTGGTCAATCCCATAAATGGTCGCTCTGCATCGGCGCGTTCATAAATAACCTCGGCAGCAGTATGGCCATGAGCGGCAAAATGTAGCTTATTCTGCACAATCTTGAAAAACTCTATTGAAAGTTCACTTCGCGGGTCATAATCCACAGCTGTTGCATAAAGGTCAAGCACCTGGCGATACATAACCTTTTCCGATGAACGGATATCCCTAATTCGGTCAAGCAACTCTTTCCAATAGTTGCCACCACCTAACTGTTTCAGGCGTTCATCATCCATTGTAAAGCCCTTAATGATATATTCCTTCAATCGCTCGGTCGCCCACTGGCGGAAACGTGTTGCCGTAACAGAACGTACACGATAACCAAGCGAAATAATCATATCGAGGTTATAATGTGGTATTTCTCGTTCCACATTACGGTTACCTTCCAATCGAACCTGTCGGAATTTCCGACAGGTTGCAATTTCCTGCAACTCACCATCTTCATAAATATGTTTAATGTGTTCTACGACATTGGTTCTTGATGTTTGGTACAGTTCACAAAGTTGCTGTTGAGTGAGCCACATAGTCTCCTCGTTATACACAACATCAAGATGGACTTTGCCATCCTCACTTTGGTAGATTACTATGTTGTTATCTGTTTTGTTCATATGTTCGACAATCAAAGCTGATACATTATTTACATATCCGGCACTCCGTTTGGCAAGTCCTCGCATAGTAGCAACTACAAATATAATATTTTTGCAGGTATCAACAAACAAAGCAACAAAGCAACAAGCAGAAAGGCATCCATTAACATCTATTAACACGGCAGTAAAGTAGCTGTATATGTGTAGTGAGTATGTTGTATGTTGTTTGTTGTATGTTGTATGTTGTTTAACGTGTAATTGTTTAATTCAAAGCTGCTCCCCTTGTTTGTAATCAAGGGTGAGCTCCGCAAAGCGGTGAGGGGCTAAAATACAATTTCTTCGCGTGCTTGTCATCCTGATGGAGCGCAGCGCAAAAAGGATCTCAAACAAGACATATCATTACCCGTTAGCGCAACAATCTGTTGTAGCTCTTGTTCAGAATCACATCAACCTCGTTATTATTGAACCCGACAAAACTCAACAAACAGCAAATAAGCAGTTTTGTCAATTTCTCCGTAAGCACATAGAGTTCGTACCCGTCAACAATATTCTTTTTCTTGCCTCTTTCCATGAAATGGGAATAATAATGTCTGGAATCTACTGCCGCAGCAATGTCAATGCCGAGACCCTTCAACAACTTCACATCGCCGAATTCTTTCAGCAGTTCATCCAATATGGTATTAAGTTGGGTATTCTGTTTCTGTGGCACTGAATTCTTAACCTTGTAAGCATTGTCCCTGAACCTCCACCAGAAGCCCTCTACAGCCTGAATGACAATCAGGAAATCTACACTTGTAAAAACAGTCTTGCTCCTGATGCTTGATATAAGATGTTGGCGGATAGGCGCAATATCATCCTTTTCCAAGTACCACTTTCTTATGATGCTATCGTACTGCTCTTTTATGGTTTCATACCTGAACAAGAAGTTGCCATTCTTCTCATCCGACGGAGCAGAATACTCACGTTGCACATATACAAGGCGAATTGAATCATATAGTTTCTCATTATCCTTCAACTCTTGGTACGCCTCTTTATCGTGCAGAATTATTCCCGAACAACGTACTTCTTGCAATGCAGCAAAAGACAAGAACTGCTCATACATGAAAATATCGTGCAGGAAACCTTCTACCGAGGAATCACACTTCTTGCATATTCTCAAGATAGTACTCTGCTCTATTTTTGGAGAAAAACAGTCACCGTGATAATCCACCGCACCCTCAAGGTTCAGACTTGTATTACCGTCAATGTCTACACTATGCAATACATTCCTTTTACAATCAAACTCTACCCTACAACTCCTGAACTTGTCATTTTCGTTAGAATAGAAAGTTGTAGACAATGCACAAGGAGAGCACCATTGGCTAATCAAAGGAAACTTCACAGTAGCCTCGAAGAAACGATTATCGGAAGTACTGTTGACGTGAGCACCAATTATCGCATATTGACAAGTATATCTTGTTATGGGAAAAGGACAGTTGAAATTCAGGCTCCCAGAGACACCACAATTGAACAGAGTCACTTCTTGAGCGTCCGATGTAACACCAAAAATCACATCCTCATCTCTCTTTGAAAGAAAAGCATCTAATGCCGACTCGACTTTGCCCAAAGCACCTATCAACTCCAACACAATGCTCTCTCCCGGTATAAATGTAAACATCCCGGCAACTTTGGTTTCAGGATTGCTCGGCAGCCACCACATACCTTTTAGCTCTATTCTCTCATTCATGTACTTCCTTATTTCGCGGTTTACCACAAAGATAGTGAAAGACGAGAGCTGAAAAACAAGTTTACTTGACTTTTATGCTGATCAAAATCCTTTTTTCGCGATTTACCGCAGATTGTCACTAACGAGCGAAAGTTACGTAAGCTGATGAGCGAGAAGCTATCTTAAAACTCAACCGACACTGCAATAAAGGAACTAACACCTTAACATCCATTAACACGGCAGTAAAGTAACAGAAAAATCTTAGTACATTACTATACCATAAGGGATGGCAACCTTCTATTCCTTGTTGATTTGGTAAATAAATAGCGTCATTCTTTGCTTACCTGTGGCAAGGGCTCACAAAAAGTCTTGTTTACTACCCTATCGCGCATGAGTTGTGGATTGGTGAAGTTGCGGGATATGTTCTGAACTATATCCAAATAATTGTCCTTGCCCCGTTCATTTACATAATAATAAGGTTTGATAGATACGCAATTCTTGTGTTCAAACAAGGTATTAAGCAAAGTTTTGTCCGACAAGCCACAAGAATGTCCCATAATACACACCTGATAAGGCGCAGAATTAATGAATGAAAGCAACTGACGGTATTTGTCATCCTCAAGATAGCGATTAGTCTTGATGTGCTTCAGATACTCATTATCGTTCTGCTTGACAATTGCCTTATATTCATCATCCGTTTCATCACCATAGCCAAAAATAACACTTTCACGATTGGACAACTCACCGTGAATATGGTTAACTATGGAATTAGATTTATCGGGCATATACAAATCAGCAGTTTTCGTATAATTGAAATTTAGAAGCATAATCTTTTCTGGCAATAAATATTCTTCAGGGAAGTCCTCTTTTCTCAAACATCGACTACTATCAAACTTTAATTTATTAACCTGGCCATATACATACCTTACACGTCCTATTTGTCGTAATAAATCAGGACGCGAATAACCTAACAAAAATGGTTCCCAAAATGTTATAGATTCTCTTGAACGTTTTTCTACGAACTCCCACCATTCCTTTTCTGAAGAAACCGCTATTTCATTCTTTGAAAAAGGCGAAAGCATTGCTTCTTTAACATCATCACAAAGCATGTTCGTATTAACCCGTTCCTTCTGAATTTCATTTAGATATTCAATAAGCAAACCTTCAATAACAGCAAAATCCTTATTTAACCTTTCGAGTTCATCTTTCTTCCCTTTGCGCTCGACAAGCATTGCATAATAATCGGCCTCTATATCTACCCATCCTTTTGTTTCTATTGATTGTGAAATACGACTTAGGAAAGGTGAGACTTCTAGTATTCTAATACCATTATACCTTTCTCGTAATGATACTAAATATTTATAGATTTCGCTTGGAAGTAGTGTAATACGAAAGTAATTATATAAAGGATATCCGGTCCGCTCCAACTCTATACGACATAGTCCATCATTAAAAACAAGTTTAAAACACTCTTGCAATTTTTTAAACGTATTCTCCCAATACCAATTTATAAAATCCTCATATTTTGTTTTAAGGTCATGCGCCAAATCAAAGCCATTTCCTGCTATAATCATTCTGTTCATATTTTTCTTTTTGTTACCACAAATATACTATCACAACGCAGCGATTTCAATAGAAAACAGCGAAAAGATATCAACAAAACAAAGAATGAAAATAGAAGTTATGCCCAATACATCTATCAGGAGCTTATTCATAAAAAACTTTACAATCAGAATCCACTCAAGAACAAGTTGGACATCTTAAAAATTATTCAAACATAGTAAATACAATTGTTTTAGTAAGTGAATAGCGTTTTGCTTTGTTTGCAAATAAAAATATGTTTATATTTGCATAAACAAGAGATATTTTACAAAATGGCAAAAGCAAAACCTTTCATCAAATGGGTTGGAGGGAAAGGCCAACTCATCGAACAACTCGAAGCACTGCTTCCAGCTGACTTTACAGAAAGGAAAAATGTCACTTACATTGAACCATTTGTGGGAGGAGGAGCCATGCTCTTCTATATGTTGCAGACATATCCAAATATAAAGTCAGCCATTATCAATGACATCAATCCTGATTTAACATTGTGTTATCAAGTAGTCAGAGACAATCCCACAGAGCTCATAAACTCTCTTAAAGATATTCAATCACAGTACCATGCTTTAGAAACAGAAGAAGAACGTAAAATATTCTTCCTTGAGCAGCGTGACATATTCAACACAAAATCCCTGGATAAAATAGAGAACTGTACATTATTTTTCTTTCTTAACAGGACTTGTTTTAACGGATTATACAGAGTAAACAAATCCGGTAAATTTAATGTACCATTTGGCAAACACATAACACCTACAATTTGTGATGCTGCCACTATTTACGCAGATAGCAAACTACTGCAAAAGGTAGAAATCATGACTGGTGATTTTGAGCAGACTTTTGATAAAATAAAAGGAAATACATTCTTTTATTTTGACCCGCCATACAGACCTTTAAGTAACACGTCAAGTTTCAATGATTATACCAAAGAAGATTTTAACGACGACGCACAAATCCGGCTGAAGCGATTCTGCGACCGTTTAAATGAAATTGGCGTCAACTTTATGCTTAGCAACTCTGATTGCTTAGGCAAAAACGGAACAGACCGTTTCTTCGATGACCTATTCATCAATTACAAAATTGAAAGGGTTTGGGCTTCGAGAAACATCAATTCAGTAGCCTCAAAAAGAGGTAAGCTGACAGAGATTGTAATTAGCAACTATCACGAAGAGTATCAATTTCAAAGGAAAGCACTATGAATGCACACACTAGAGAACAGTTTGAATATTTCATGTCACAACTAAAAGAGACAAACACTACTCTTGACTTTTATTGCGACTTTAAAAAGATAAACAATAACATTGAATCAATCTCCATCAAACTGAACCAATTAAACTATTTAATTGGACAAGATGACATAGATGCTGCAATACGTAGATTATGGGAAGAGAACAGCAGCGTGTTTAACATATTGGAAATCTTGATAGCCGTTCGCACTACAGACAAGAAAAAAGCGATTATGTCTGACGGTAACATCAAATTAATAAACACCCTATTTGACAGTGTTGAGGGAGTAATCGAATACATACACGGAACCGGTCTTGACAAGGTATTACAAAATAAACAAATAAAGAACCTTGTTGATTATGTATTTGGTGTAGAAACCGGATTAGACACAAATGCACGCAAAAACAGAAGCGGACATTTAATGGAAAGACATGTTGCCAGCATTTTAGATAATCATGGCATCAGTTATCGACAAGAAGTTTATTCTACAGAATACCCCGAGTTAGCAGTATTGGGCGAGGATAAAAAACGTTTTGATTTCGTGATTGAAACAAATTGCAACAAATATTTAATTGAGGTGAATTTCTATAGTGGTGGTGGTTCAAAACTAAATGAAGTAGCACGTGCATACTCGGAATTATCACCTAAAATTAATGCTGTTGATGGATTCAAATTCGTGTGGATAACAGATGGTATTGGTTGGGAGTCTGCAAAGAACAAACTAGAGGAAGCATTTTACACAATACCAAACATTTATAATCTCACGAATATCAACGAGTTTATCGAACAAGTAAAAGAAGAAGGCCTCAGTAATGATTAAACCTTTCTACAAATCTCCCAACCGTGATTTCACGCTTTTACATGGAGACTGCTTTAAACTGCTCCGTGAATTTGATTTTAAATTCAGTTGCATTTTTGCTGACCCGCCATATTTTCTTTCAAATGGTGGGATAAGTGTTCAGTCTGGAAAAATCGTAAGTGTCAATAAGGGAGATTGGGACAAAGGCAAAAGCCAACAAGAAATTGCAGACTTCAATATGGAGTGGCTTAGCCTGTGCCGCGAAAAGCTTAAAGAGAATGGAACAATTTGGGTTTCCGGTACATATCACAATATCTTTTCCGTAGCAAATTGTCTTACAAAATTAGGATATAAAATCCTAAATGTTGTTACTTGGGCAAAGACAAACCCACCACCTAATATTTCTTGTCGTTATTTTACATACAGCACTGAGTTTGTCATTTGGGCACGTAAAAGCAGCAAAAAAGCGCACTACTTCAACTATGATTTGATGAAGCAAATAAATGGTGATAAACAAATGACTGATGTTTGGAATTTACCGGCTATTGCTACATGGGAAAAGAGTTGCGGCAAACACCCTACTCAAAAACCGCTATCTTTATTATCAAGAATTATTTTGGCTTCAACTAAACAAGGTGAATGGATACTGGATCCTTTCTGTGGGAGTTCAACAACTGGTATTGCAGCCAATCTTTTAGGCCGGAGATTTTTAGGCATAGACCAGGAAAAGAACTTTGTAGAAATGAGCAAATGCAGACGCGAAGAGTTAGAAGCCCCACAAACATTCCGTAAATATTGCTCAAAAATCAAAGACATTCAATCTTTAGATTCGAATATGTCACTATTATCGGAAAGTTGTGAGAATATACTTTATGGAGATTTGCCGTTTTAAGAAAACAACTAAAAATAAGGAGAGGCCATTAAACATTCCACAAGAAATTCGGCCAAGGAACAGTTGTCAAAATCAACAAGAAGGAGAAGTTCATCCATATCAAATTCGCCCCCACGAAAAGAAATTCATATTCCCCGACGCGTTCTTGATGTGATTCTTGGAAGCAAAGTAATACTATAGGGCTATTGATTGTTTAAAATCAAGTTTTGAAGTACTCCGATTGAGTTATTGCCTTTTTGCATCTCATAGAACATTTTTACAGCAAGAATTAAGTACCCATAAAAATGTCTTTTATATAGGACTCATATTAGTTATTCTTATTATTTATAATTCGTCAACTAGTAATTTAAATTATTATTTAATTAAACTGAAGATTATAAGAATTATATAATTAACTTTGTAATAACATAAAGACATCTAACATATAAGGACTTTTAATACACATTATATGCAACTTAACGACTTGTCCCATAAAAGAAGGACTATTTCTGATTTGATTAGATTTATAGGAAATACTACAGAACATATTGAATCATCAGACAGAATAAAGACTCCCAATTATTCAATTCTGCTAGGCTCAGGAGCCTCTGTTACATCTGGCATTAGATCAGGGCAGACATTGATAAATGAATGGAAACGTGAAATTTATGAAGAAAGTGACAATAAAGACAGCATAGAATTTGATGCTTTCTTTACTCCTGCTAATTCTCCAGATTGGTATGAGGAAAGCAATGCATATTCTGCATTGTTTGAAAACAGATATGATTTACAACGTCATCGCAGAATGTTTGTAGAACAAGAAGTAGCGGGTAAAACACCATCTATAGGATATGCATATTTGGTAAAACTTATTGAAAAAGGGTTCTTTAATACTGTATTTACGACAAACTTTGATGATTTGTTAAATGAAGCTTTTTATCGGTTTTCAAAAGAACGCCCTATTGTATGTGCTCACGATTCATCCATATCCGGAATAACCGTAACTTCCACACGTCCCAAAATCATCAAACTGCACGGGGATTATCTTTTCGATGATATAAAAACCACACTGCGCGAAACTGAATCTTTGGAAATGAATATGAGAATGAAATTTCAAGAATTTGCTAAAGATTTCGGCTTAATTGTTATTGGTTATTCAGGACATGACCGCTCTATTATGGACATTTTAACCTACCTTTTACAACATGAAGATTATTTTAAAAATGGCATATATTGGTGTATTAGAAAAGAGGATAAAGAAATAAACAGTGAATTAAAAAAACTATTATGGAGAGATCGGGTCTTTTTCGTCGAAATAGATGGTTTTGATGAATTATTTGCAGAAATCAATCACAAGCTTAATAATGGCAACTTACCAATTGATGATGCATTTCTTAGTAGAACGCACCAAGAAAGAATTATAAGAGAACTGACAGAAAAAACTAATACATCTAACTCTAGATACCTTGCTGAAGATTGTCTCAAGTTGAAAACACATTTTGAAAACAACTTAGCGAATGATTTTTTAAAATATATTAGAGATAAGAACTCTGAACAAACAAAAGCCAACAACAATAAACGAGCACGTAGAAAACTCCAATACCCACAATTAAGTATAGATGAAAAACGCGAATTAAACGACCTCACAGCAGAAGCTTTTGGATTAGGCCATATAAAAAGTGTTATTCAAACATTACAGACTAAAGATATATTTACATTAGAAGATAGTAGATATAAGATAGAGTTATTACAACTTTCCGCAGACCTAACTAAATCTATGTCTGATGATTTAGTTAAAAAGTATTTTGATGAATTAATCCGCCTTGACCCAGATAACGAGCGCTATTATGAAATAGCCTCAAACCGTTCTTCTGATACTAAACAATCTTTAGAATACCTAGAGTTGGCTGTAAAAAAATTCAATAATGACTATTATATTATCAATTTATATATTTCAAAGCTATTAGATTATTGCGAAGAGACTCCAATATTATCTGAGGATGATATTGAATTAAAAAAAATAGAAGATAACATCAAACACAGTTTAGACTTATTTCCATACATTGACAATCCGGCATATAAATACAATGTAAGATATGCCCAATTAAGATTCAGCAATAACATTGAAACAAGAAAAAAGCTATTTGAGCAAATATGTGACAAGGTTATAAGTTTATCAAAGTACCATCCACTAACATTGTGTGTGTTACGTATGACTAATTCAAATAAATTGACAGATAAGTTATTAGAGGAAGCTTTGGAATTTTATCAAAAAGCAGATAATGACAATTATATCGAAAAGATTTATATTGAATTAATATATTGGTATGATAATCAACAAAAAATTGACAGCATACTTGATTGTTTCAACAAATTTGAAGAGAAATATAATGTTTCTGATAATTACAGGTTTGTTAAAGCAAGCACATTAATGAAATATGAGTATCTAGAAGATGCATATAAACTATTTAGATTACTGCCCAATGACCACGATGCTATAGAAAAATCAATGACAATTCTATCTTATTTAGGGAAAAAAGATGAACTTTTAGAACTATACAACAATTTAACGAATAAAGAATGTTTTGAGGAACATTTCTATAATCTGGCAGATGAATATGATAAATTAGCTGTTTTATATTCTCAAAAGCAAAACAGCAAAGGCCTCACAAAAAGAGAGTTAATATCATATGCTTATGCATTACTTAAATTAGAAAAATATCTAGAAGTCATGAAATTATTAAAACCATATTATGATGATCCAATTTTAGTTAATGGACCAATAATTGTTGATTATCTATTTGCAAAGATTAAATACGAAAAAAACACAGAGGTTAAAAATCTGAGTAAGCTAAAAGAAAAGATTATTAATTCAAGATATAAGGATTATTCTAATTTTGACAAACTTGGTGCATATTGTGTAATATGCAATACAATTGAAATTGTATCTTATTTAAAAAAGATCTTAAAAGAGGATCCTGTAAGTAAATATTCAATTAAAGAATGGCCAATAATGCGTCATCATCTCAAAGAAGAAAAAGTTGGCAAACTATTAGCACCTGCACCAAAAACAATAGAACAGAATTAACCAAAATGGCTATTCATAATTTTGTATGAATAGATATTAAGCGTGACCAAAAAGTAAAATGGGTTGTCCTCTTGGTAGGTCTTTTTTACACCTAATATATAAGTGATATGTAAAAAAGCAATAATGATGCTAACAGATGTATTGTGAGATTATAAAGCCCTTGGCGAAAAGAAATTCATCTTCCTGAATGCATTCCTGATGGAATACTAGGAGGTGGAGTAATACTATATATTCAAAGCCCACGATTGCGGGCTATGAATGTAATAAAATACAAAATTATACCAGCATCTTATTAATTCGAAGTTGTTTATAAAGTATTATCACAGAATCCTTAAAAGCCTTGTCTGCTTTCAAAACTTTATCTTGATTAATTATGTAACCATCTTTAACTAACTTCTCATATAATTCAACACGATCTTGATGAATACGGACATCTATTTCATTATTCTTATTTGCTTTATTTTTTATATACTCACTAGAAGATAAAAAATCATCGTTCAGTTTTGCTTCAGACAAAGACATAATTGAGTATATTGAACTAATATAAGAGTAACCACCGGAAATATAATCTTGCTTTACTTTTTGAATAATCTGTTGCATACTTAAAAGTTCAATAAATTTCTTTCTTGCTCTTTTGTTTTTAATATCTGGAATTAAGCCAGCAAATATATATAGGAATGCTATAAAACATAGCACAAACAACACCCCATATACGATAACTCTCAACAGTTGTATATACCATTTACCACCTACTAATTGTTTTAAAAAAGGTGTTTTTTTCTCTAATAAATTAATAATTTCGATTGACTTTTGTCCAGAAATTTTGCCTTCACATATAAACTCCGGATTTACACTATTTTTATGATAAACGCCAAAACGAACAATATAATAATCATCAATGTCTAATGACAACAAAGGAAAGCTAATAAAAGAGCTATCTTTTACACAAACATTTCCTTTTGTTCTCTTTGCGATATAATCATTGGCAACATCAACTATGACAGGTTCTTTTATAATCTTGCCGTTATGCATACGAATGCCAAAATCCGAAGCATCATACATATTGTAATTAATATGCATACTTCCATGGTTAACAACCCTTACAGTATAAAAAGTTATGTTTGATTCATTTTGTTGCACATCTAATGTATCTAAAAAGATACGCAAAGAGGTTACATCATCATGCTGATTAAAAACACTTACTTTTGAAAGTATTTCATACTCCAACAAAGGAGAATCCTTTTTAAAAAAAGAAGTGTAAATAGTTATTGCAAATCCAACCACAGCTATTAAAGCAAGAATCCATTTTGCATAACTTTTATCTAAAATCGTTTTATACGTATTTTTCATTTACAGTATTTTACTTTATTTCTGCAAATATAATCATATTTTTACACATATTAGTTATGTCTATTATTTTGAAAGCCACAAGATTTAAAGAACACACAATATCATCACTCACCTCTCCAAAAACAAATCCCCCAACCGCCGTGTTATCTTCTCAAATTAAACTGTACTGTTATGGAGTGGTTTGAAAGTATCCCAAGCACATCACACACTTTTTCAAGGGAATAATCACTAACTATCACATTTTTTCAAGGGAATAATTGTAAATACCCATTCCCCGCAAATTCAAAACCACCAATTCCCCGATTTCCCGCAAATTTGGGAACATTTTTGAAGCAGCTTAGAAAAGACCTAAACATTAAACGCTAAAAATTCGGGCGGGCTGACCCCGCCACTACACGATAAACATAATACATATTTATTTTAGCCCCTCACCGCTGCGCGGAGCTCACCCTTGATTACAAACAAGGGGAGCAGCTTTGGTGTTTTGCATTAAACAATTTGGGCGAACACATCGGTTCGCCCCTACACATTAAACACTAAACGACATTTATACCCCTCAGTCACTACGTGACAGCTCCCCTAAAGAAATTCGGGGGAGCAGCTTTTTTGTATTAAGACATTTAACGCTAAACAATAAACGTTCCAATTTGTTATCTACTCGAATAATACTATTTATTATGGAATGGATTACAGATTTACTGCGGGCGCATCCGGAGTTGGCTATCTATCTGACGCTTGGGGTGGGTTTTCTTGTGGGGAGGGTCCGCATCAAGGGCTTCAGCCTGGGTATTGTGACGAGTGTACTGCTGGTGGGTGTCCTTGTGGGACAGCTGCAGATTCCCATGACGGGGGCGCTGAAACAGACGGCGTTCCTGCTGTTCCTGTTTGCCATCGGCTACAAGGTGGGGCCGCAGTTCTTTGCGGGACTGCGCAAGGAGGGCTTGCCGCAGGTGGGCTTTGCTGCACTGATGTGCCTGTTCATCCTCTTCTCTACATGGGGCATTGCGCTGCTGATGGGCTACGATGTGGGCGAGGCGGCAGGCCTGCTGTCGGGCTCGCAGACGATAAGCGCGGTGATTGGCGTGGCGGGTGACACCATACGTGGAATGGACATGCCGGCCGAAGAGCAGCAGAAGATGCTTGACATCATGCCTGTGGCATATGCGGTGACGTATATCTTCGGTACGGCGGGTTCGGCATGGATTCTGGCACGCCTGGGACCGAGGATGCTGGGCGGCATCGACAAGGTGAGGAGTGCCTGCCGCGAGCTGGAGGCGCGCATGGGCAAGGACGAGAGTGACAAGCCGGGCTTTGCCGAGGCGAAGCGTGAGGTGGAGTTCCGCTGTTACAGCATCACCAACGAGTGGTTCATGAAGGGACGCACGGTGCAGGAGCTGGAGCAGTTCTTCGAGCGCCAGGGCAAGCGTCTGTTCGTGGAGCGCATACGCAAGGGTAAGCTGATAATCGACGAGGTAAAGCCCAAGGAGCAGCTGATGCGTGGCGACGAGATTGTGCTGAGCGGACGCCACGAATATACCATTGGCGAGGAGAAGTGGATTGGCACGGAGGTCATTGATGAGGAGCTGCTTGAGTTCCCGGTGATGACGATAAAGAGTACCGTGGCCGGCAGGAGCTTTCGCCGTGAGGTATCGTTCAACGGCAAGAGGGTGAGCGAGCTGCGTGCACAGCCTTTCATGCACGGTGTGGTGATACAGAAGATAAGACGCATGGGAATAAGCATTCCTGTGCTGCCGCAGACGGTGCTGAACACGGGCGATGTCGTTGAGATTGTGGGCCGCAAGGTTGATGTGATGCAGGCAGCGAAGCAGATTGGATACCCCGACCCTGCGACGAACGAGACGGATGTGGTATTCCTGTCGGCCGGCATATTCATAGGTGCCATAATAGGCACACTCACCCTGCACGTGGGCAACGTCCCCATCAGCCTTAGCAGCAGCGGCGGAGCGCTCATTGCAGGCCTTGTCTTCGGATGGTGGCGTGCGCACCACCCCACAATGGGCGCCATTCCCGAGGGTGCGCTGTGGGTGTTCAACAACTTGGGGCTTAACATCTTCATTGCCGTGGTGGGCATATCGGCAGGGCCGGGCTTTGTCGAGGGCTTCCGCGAGGCTGGACTGTCGCTCTTTGTTGCGGGAATTATTGCTACATCGTTACCGTTGCTGTTCGGGCTGTTCATAGCTGTCAAGTGGTTCAAGTTCCACCCTGCCATTGCACTGGGATGCTGCGCGGGAGCACGCACCACCACGGCTGCCATCGGTGCCATACAGGAGAGCATAGGCAGCGAGACACCGGCGCTGGGCTACACTGTAACCTATGCAGTGGGCAACACTTTGCTGATTCTGTGGGGTGTGTTCATCGTGTTGATGATGTAGGCGAACGGAAAGGTGAAAGGTGAAAACGGAAAGTGGAAAGCAGAAAACGGAAAACGGAAATGATTTGTCATCTCGACGATTGAAATGAGGAGAGATCTCTCGTCGCAATGCTCACTCGAGATGACAACTCCACGAATGAGAGAACTGTTCAAAGGATATACATATAACCTAATAACAACTTACCAAAAAACTATATGAAACAGTTACTTAACGACCACAGTGAGGTAAACTCCTTTGAAAAGGAGATGGAAAGAATAAGTCCTTTTGAACTTAAGGACCGTTTGATTGAGTTGGCCGATGAGAGCATACGCCGTATGATGCGCACCATGCTTAACGCGGGGCGCGGTAACCCGAACTGGGTGGCTACACTGCCGCGTGAGGCGTTCTTCACGTTAGGCAGGTTCGGCCTGACAGAGTGCCGCCGCGACTGGGAGTGCCCCGAGGGGCTTGCCGGCATTCCGCAGAAGGAGGGCATTGCGGCACGATTCGGGGAGTTCATCAAGGAGCAGAAGAACGATGAGGGAGCGAAGTTCCTTGACAAATGCTTCCGCTACATGATTGAGGAGCACTCCGTTGACGGTGATGCCATGGTGCACGAGTGGACAGAGAGCATCATCGGCGACCAGTACCCAGTGCCAGACCGCATACTAAAGCACTGCGAGATAGCCGCGCGTGACTACCTGGCACAGGAGCTGTGCGACGGCAGGCCTCCGCAGGGCGAGATTGACCTGTTCGCCACGGAGGGCGGCACGGCGGCTATGTGCTACATCTTCGACAGCCTGCAACAGAACCGTCTGCTTGAACGCGGTGACAGCATAGCACTGATGACGCCCGTGTTCACGCCGTACATTGAAATACCCAAGCTCTACCGCTACAACTACAAGGTGACGGAGATTCCTGCCGGCAAGATGAGCGAGAACGGCATGCACCTGTGGCAGTACGACGCCAAGGAGCTCAACCGGCTGCGCGACCCTGAATACAAGGCACTCTTCATTGTGAACCCGAGCAACCCGCCGAGCTACGCGATAGCCAATGAGACAATAGAACAGCTTGTGGAGATTGTGGAGAAATGGAACCCTAACCTGATGATTGTGACGGATGACGTGTATGCCACTTACGTGCCCGGGTTTCAGTCCCTGATGGCTAAACTGCCGCACAATACAATCTGCGTGTACTCGTTCTCGAAATATTTCGGTGCTACAGGCTGGCGCTCGGCTGTCATTGCCCTGCACCGCGACAACATCTTCGACAGGCTCATCGCACGTCTGCCACGCAAACGCAAGAGCGAGATGCAGCAACGGTACGGCAGCATAAGGAGCGACGTGGAGAAGATGCGTTTCATTGACCGCATGGTGGCCGACAGCCGTCAGGTGGCGCTGAACCACACGGCAGGACTCTCGCTGCCACAGCAGATGCAGATGACGCTGTTTGCGCTCTACTCCATCATTGACAAGCGCGAGGGCGACAGCTTCAGGCTGAAGATGCACGAGATTATACAGGAGCGCCTGAAGGCTCTGTGGACAAGCATGGGTTTCACCCTTCTGCCCGACCCTTTGCGCGCAGGATACTACTCCGAGATAGACCTTCTTGTTTGGGCACAGCGTTTCTATGGCAAGGACTTTGTGGAGTGGCTGCGGCTGAACTACAGTCCGCTTGACGTGGTGTTCCGTCTGGCAACCGAGACTTCCCTTGTGGTGCTGAACGGCGGTGGCTTCGACGGCCCAGAATGGAGCATCCGCGTGTCGCTCGCCAACCTGAAGACTGCCGACTACACCGTCATAGGGCAAAGCGTCCGCGCAATACTGGATTCATATGCTGCCAGATGGAAGAAGAGCCTGCCGGCAAACGTTTAATGTTTAACGTTAAAAGTTGCAAGCTGAGCCATAGGCAAAGTTTAGACAGCACTTGCAGCGGTAGGGCACGTGGCACAACTAAAACTCCTTCCCCATTCGGGGAGGGAGTGACTTTTGGGTCACCCCCAGTTTTTACTAAGTGTGGATTGCGGAAAGACTGCGCTGAACAAAACAGTTTGTCTGTTTGTTATTAGATATATATTGCAGGGCAGCGGAGCAATGAGACGAGGACGTTGCAATGGAGAGGAGCTCCGCTGCACCAGCAAAATTCCTTTACAGAACACTCGACAACACTTTCAGGTCATAAATTGCAATTATTCCATCTTTTTCCTATCTTTGCGGTAAAGCGCGAAAATAGACTGCACTCGCTGTGAAATATTCAAGCAAGCTTGACATTATTTCGCTCGTTTGCAACTATCTTTGCAGTAAACTGCGAAAATAGGATGCATGTAAGGCACACACGGGTATCTTCCCAATGGAATAAAACGACTATTTATGAAGAGAGTAATCACATACGGTACATACGACCTGCTTCACCAAGGACATATAAACCTATTGCGCCGTGCAAAGGAGTTGGGTGACTATCTTATTGTAGGTGTCACCAATGACAACTTCGACCGTGAGCGCGGCAAGCTTAATGTGCGCAATAATGTGCTTGAGCGTGTGGAGGCTGTAAGAGCCACCGGTTATGCCGACGAGATAATTATAGAAGATTACTTCGGGCAGAAAATCGACGACATACAAAAGTATGATGTCGACATATTTGCCATCGGCAGTGACTGGGAGGGCAAGTTCGACTATCTGCGCGAGTTCTGCGAGGTTGTATATCTGCCGCGTACCGAAGGTATTTCTTCGACAATGCTCCGCGGAGAGACACAGCAGGTTGTGCGTGTGGGTATTGTCGGTTGCGGCAACATAGCACGCCGCTTTGTACCCGAAGCGGGCTTTGTGAGCGGCGTGGAGGTAATAGGTGCATTCGATACAGACAGCAATGTGCTTAACTGTTTCACCGGCACACACGGCCTGTCCACAGCATATTCCTCTTACGAGGCTCTGTTGGACGACAGCGATGCGATATATATAGCGACACCACACCTGAGCCATTATAGCCTTTGCAAGCAGGCACTGCTCGCCGGGAAGCACATCCTGTGCGAGATACCTCTGGTGCTTGAGGAGGCGCAGGCTGTTGAGCTGTATGCACTTGCCGAGCAGCAGGGAAAGGTACTGATGGAAGCACACAAGACAGCACACTGCCCGGCATTCAATCATCTTATAGTGATGATAAAGAGCGGTGTCATAGGAGAGGTTGTGGACATTGAGGCGTCACTCTCACGCCTGCTACCCGACAAGAGCCGGCGCGAGTTCGACCCGGCACAAGCCGGCGGATCGATGTATGAGTCGGCCGTATATCCTTTGCTGCCCATCTTCAAGCTCTTGGGAACAGACTATAAGCAACTCAACATATACTCACGCATGGAGAACGGAGTGGACATATACACGAAAGGAGTCATGCACTACCCCACTGCCGTATGCTCGTTCAAGTTGGGTCTTGGTGTAAAGACAGAAGGCAACCTGGTAATCTCCGGAACAAAAGGTTACGCATACGTGGAAGCCCCCTGGTGGAAAACCAACTATTTTGAACTTCGCTACGAAGACCAGAACAAAAACAAGAAATTCTTTTATAAATGGGACGAGGAAGGACTGCGGTATGAGATTCAGGAGTGGATATCCTGCATACTCAACGGACGCTTCTCGTCATCACGCCTGAGCAAACGCGAAAGCATAGCAATGGCAAGAGTAATGCAAGAGTTTACCGAACGTAAAAATTTCATCGAGATATGATAGCAATTGTAACCGGCGGAACGTCAGGTATAGGATTGGGGGTGGCCAAGATGCTCATAGAGAAAGGCTACTACGTATACGCCACATATGCCCATAATGCACCCACTGAACAGATTGAGAACCTTGAAGCGATAAGAGTGGACCAGAGCGACAGAGAGCAGCTATACCGGTTCATCGACTACATCAAGGATAAGTGCAGCTGCATAAACTGCATAATATGCAATGCCGGAACGTCAATAAGGAAATCCTTCACAGAAGCCACCGACGATGATTGGGACGCGATGATGGAAATTGCAGTCAACTCGCACTATATTCTCATTCGCGAGCTGTTCGGCATAATCGCTCCCGACTCAAGAATACTATTCACAGGTTCACAAATGGGTATCACCCCACATGCCACAGTACTCTCCTACGGCGTCACCAAAGCAGCGGTACACGCACTTGCCAAGAACCTGGTAAAGGAGTTCGAAGGAACAGGCACCACTGTCAACGCCATTGCCCCGGGTTTTGTCGAGACCCCGTGGCATGCAGGCAAGCCACAAGAAATCAGGGAGAATATCTGCCGCAAGACAGCCATCCACCGTTTCTCTACAGTTGAAGAGACTGTCGACGCATACCGTTTCTGTATAGAGAACCCCTTTGTAAACGGAAGCATCATAGAGATAAACGGAGGATACTCCTACAAATAACCCCAACCCCACCGGCTTTCAGGCCGACAACCCCACACAATGAAAAAAGAAAAGCAGAACAAACGTGACGGGAGCGAAATCGCTTCCGACATATTGAGTGGTGCAGTAACAGCACTCTCATACACCGACGAAGAGATCTTGGCAACCTTGCCACCTGAAGAAGCAAAGGAATTCATAGAGTTACGCAACAAAGTCCTCGCAGAGGTAGACGACAACAGTGATTATTTCCTTGACAGCAACGACAACAGCACCTTGCTTGCCGCTGAAGAAGAGACACCCTACGAATAAACGACAGACAAAACAATAACGGACAAGAAGGAGACTGAATAATTTGCCGCCTCCTCTTGTTCGTTTGAGGTTCTGTTGCAGTGCAACTCTGTTCAAGGAAACTTTAAAAATCAAACAGCTTTTATATTCCGCGCATAGACAGAGACACTCTCCTTCTCTTCAGATCCACTTCCACTACCCTCACCATCACCTGCTGGCCAAGTTTGACTACATCGCCGGGAGATGATATATATTTGTCGGCAAGCTGGGAAATATGGACAAGGCCGTCCTGATGTACACCTATGTTCACAAATGCACCGAAAGCTGTTATATTGGAGACCAGCCCGGGAAGAACCATTCCTGCGCGCAGGTCCTCAATTTCGTGCACGCTAGGGTCAAAAGAGAACACTTTTGCCGGTTCACGTGGGTCAAGACCGCGTTTGTTGAGCGCATCCATTATATCAGTGAGAGTGGGCATACCCACTTTATCGGTCACATAATTCGAGAGCACCACCTTTTTACGGAGTTCTCCGTTGGAGATGAATTCATCAAGCGAAACACCGCAATCCTTGGCCATCTTCACGACTATGCCGTACGACTCGGGATGTACTGCTGTATTGTCAAGCGGCTCGTCACCTCCCACTACACGCAGGAAGCCCGCAGCCTGTTCAAAAGCCTTGTTGCCCAGACGGGGAACCTTCAGCAGCTCCTTACGGGTGCGGAAATCACCGTTGGCAGAACGGTACTTGACGATATTCTCGGCCAACGCAGGTCCAAGACCCGATATATGGGTAAGTATCTGCTTTGTAGCAGTATTGAGGTTCACGCCCACCCTGTTCACGCAGCTCTCCACAACAACATCAAGACGTTCCTTCAGTTTTGCCTGGTCAACGCTATGCTGGTATTGCCCCACTCCTATCGAGCGCGGTTCAATCTTGACAAGCTCCGACAGAGGGTCTATCAGACGGCGGCCGATAGATACAGCGCCACGCACGGTGACATCCTCGTCCGGGAACTCCTCACGCGCCACCGCCGATGCAGAATATACAGATGCTCCGTCTTCATTCACCGAGAATATATCCGCATCCAATCCAAGCCTGCGCACAAAATCCTCGGTCTCGCGCCCGGCAGTGCCGTTGCCTATGGCAAACGCCTCAATGGCATAATCATTCACAAGAGAGGTAATTATGCGGGCTGCGCCATCCTTGTCATTCTGCGGCGGATGCGGATAGATTACAGTATGATATACAAGGTTACCCTGCGAATCGAGGACAACCACCTTACAACCTGTACGGAATCCAGGGTCAATGGCAAGCACTCTCTTCTGGCCGAGCGGCGATGACATGAGAAGCTGCCGCAGATTCTCGGCAAAGACTGCTATTGCCTCATCGTCGGCGCGCTGCTTTGCGTTGGAGCGTGTCTCGTTCTCCATAGACGGAGCCAAAAGACGCTTGAAACCGTCGGCGACAGAGGCCTCGATATAACCGCGCGATGACGAAGGACGCTTTACGAAACGGCGGTTGAGAATTTCAACAGCCTCATCGGCATCAACACCTATGGACATGCGCAGAAATCCTTCATCCTCACCACGCATTATTGCAAGCAGGCGGTGCGAGGAGATACGGGAAATATTCTCCTGCCACTCATAGTAGTCGGCATATTTTATACCGTCGGCTTCCTTACCCTTCACCACCTTTGACACAAGCACTCCATGACGCGCGAACAGGCGGCGCATGGCATTGCGGGCACCCTCATCCTCCGACACACGTTCGGCAATGATGTCACATGCTCCCGCAAGAGCATCATCGGCAGTGGGAACATCGGCACATACAAAGCCCTGGGCACGTCCTTTAAGGTCCACATTCTGCTGCATGAGAATCAGGTCGGCAAGAGGTTCAAGGCCACGCTCCTTAGCCATCGTGGCACGCGTGCGGCGCTTGGGCTTGTAAGGCAGATAGATATCCTCAAGCTCTACTGCATCGAAGCAATTGTCTATTCGTTTCTTGAGTTCCGGAGTAAGTTTTCCCTGCTCCTCTATAGTGGCAATTATGGTGTCCTTACGCTGCACTATAGCCTTCAGCCTCTCGTGCATATCCTTTATGTTACCTATGGCAACCTCATCCATGGAGCCTGTGGCCTCCTTGCGGTAACGTGCTATGAACGGCACTGTAGCACCACCCTCAAGCAGTTCCACCGTGTTCCTTACCTTATCGGCCGCAAGCCCGGTCTCTTTTGCAATTATATTAATGAGCATAACAGTCTTTTTATTTGTTTATCATACGAAAGTACTACAAAAGTACCCAAAATCGAAAGATGAATTGCAAAAAGGTCTTAAATTTATATAAACAGACAAAAAGCCCCAAAAGTTCATCAATTATTTATGAACATGGGGCAAAATCATTGTCCAAATATGCTCTACATTCAAACAAAAAGTATTACTTTTGTGACAATATAAGGGGAGGTATGTCCAAACAAGAGGATTACCGCTCCCGTATGGCTATGGATAATTAATAAATACATATAACTATACCTGCAAATATGAACAGCAAGCAATTGATGAACAAAGCAGCGGACAATATCCGTATTCTCACAGCTGCAATGGTAGAGAAGGCAAAATCAGGTCACCCGGGTGGTGCCATGGGTGGTGCCGACTTCATCAACGTACTCTATTCAGAGTTTTTGATTCACGACCCCGAGAACCCATTGTGGGAGGGCCGCGACCGTTTCTTCCTTGATCCTGGTCACATGTCGCCAATGCTCTATTCAGTTTTGGCATTGTCTGACAAATACACAATGGACGAGCTCAAGCAACTCCGCCAGTGGGGAAGCGCGACTCCTGGACACCCCGAGGTGAATTTCGCCCGCGGTATCGAGAACACATCAGGTCCATTGGGTCAGGGACACACCTACGCCGTTGGTGCTGCTATTGCGGCAAAGTTCCTCGAGGCGCGTCTGGGCAACGAGGTGTTCGGCCACACAATCTACGCATTCATCTCGGACGGTGGTGTACAGGAGGAGGTTTCACAGGGTGCAGGCCGCTTGGCAGGTTACCTCAAGCTCAACAACCTGATCATGTTCTACGATGCTAACCAGATCCAGCTCTCTACACGCTGCGATGAGGTTATGTTCGAGGACACGGCAAAGAAGTACGAGGCTTGGGGCTGGAAGGTCATCACCATCGACGGTAATGACTGCGACGCTATCCGCGCTGCTCTCACCGAGGCAAAGGCAGAGAAAGAGCGCCCCACCCTCATCATCGGTAACACCGTAATGGGTAAGGGAGCACGCCGTGCCGACGGCAGCAGCTACGAGTTCGACTGCGGTACACACGGTGCACCTCTCGGCGGCGACGCATACATCAACACAATAAAGAACCTCGGCGGTGACGTCGAGAATCCGTTCGTATTCTTCCCCGAGGTAAAGGAGATGTACGACAACCGCCTGGCAGAACTCCGCAAAATTGTGGCAGAGCGCAAGCAGGCAAAGGCAGCATGGGCAGCAGCCAACCCCGAGAAGGCACAGAAGCTCGAGGACTGGTTCAGCGGCAAGCAGCCAGAAATTGACTGGGCAGCAATTGAGCAGAAGGCTGACGCTCCTACACGTAACGCATCGGCGACAGTGCTCGGTATCCTTGCCGAGAACTACGGCAACATGATATGCTCATCGGCAGACCTCAGCAACAGCGACAAGACCGACGGCTTCCTCAAGAAGACACACGCATTCAAGCCGGGCGACTTCAGCGGAGCGTTCCTGCATGCAGGTGTATCGGAGCTTACAATGGCTTGCGTATGTATAGGTATGGCACTCCACGGTGGTGTCATCGTAGCCTGCGGTACATTCTTCGTATTCAGCGACTACATGAAACCTGCCATCCGCATGGCAGCCCTTATGGAGCTCCCCGTCAAGTTCGTATGGTCACATGACGCATTCCGCGTGGGCGAGGACGGACCTACACACGAGCCTGTCGAGCAGGAGGCACAGGTGCGCCTTATGGAGAAGGTTAAGAACCACAGCGGCAAGAACTCAATGCTTGTACTGCGTCCTGCCGACGTCAACGAGGCTACACAGGCTTGGAAACTCGCTATGGAGAACGACAACACACCTACAGGCCTCATCTTCTCACGCCAGAACGTGAACAACCTGCCCGAAGGCACACCATACGAGGAGGCAAGCAAGGGTGCATATATCATTGCCGGCAGCGACGAGGATTATGACGTGATTCTTCTTGCATCAGGTTCCGAGGTATCTACGCTTGTTGAGGGCGCAAAGCTCCTGAAGGCAGACGGTATCAAGACACGTATCGTGTCAGTTCCATCAGAGGGCCTCTTCCGCACACAGTCAAAGGAGTATCAGCAGAGCGTTATACCTGCAGGCGCAAAGGTATTCGGCCTCACAGCCGGCTTGCCGGTTAACCTCGAGGGACTTGTAGGCGCCAACGGCAAGGTTTGGGGCTTGCAGTCATTCGGTTTCTCTGCGCCTTACAAGGTGCTTGACGAGAAGCTCGGCTTTACTGCAGAAAACGTGTACAACCAGGTAAAATCAATGTTATAATGAAGACAATAGGACTTGCAAGCGACCACGCAGGCTACCCTCTCAAGGAGCAGGTAAAAGAGTGGCTCAAGGCAATGGGTTATGAGTTTGTAGACTTTGGCACACACAGCACCGAGAGCTGCAACTACCCCGAGTTTGCACACGCACTTGCCGAGGCCATAGAGAAAGGCGAGCTCACAACAGGCATCGCAATCTGCGGCACAGGCAACGGCATCAACATGACATTGAACCACCACGACGCTATCCGCAGTGCACTCTGCTGGATGCCCGAGATCGCGGCTCTTGCCCGTCAGCACAACGATGCGAACGTAATGGTAATGCCAGGCCGTTTCATCAACCCCGACAGCGCAAAGAAGTGCGTTGAGATTTTCCTCAGCACACCGTTCGAGGGTGGCCGCCACCAGGCACGCATTGATGCCATACCCGTAAAGAGATAAGTACCTTTATACCTTATTATATATAATATCCGCTTGCACACGCAGACGGATATTATTTTTATATGTGCAGAAAACACGACATCATTTCACGTTAGGCAAATGAGCTTTTTGCACTATTTCAATGTATAAAATGTACAACTGTATTTCATTTTACACAAATTAAAAGTTAAAATCATGCTTTTGCTTCAATCAACTGCACAAAAAGAGTACTTTTGTGCAAGGAGTAAACAGATAAAGACACAAACTTTTTTTTTAAAATATCTTTATTATGAAAAGAATTTTTTCAACAATCGTTTTTGCATCACTTGCACTTTCAACATTTGCAGGTGGTCTTTTGACAAACACAAACCAGAGCGCATCTTTTGTACGTAATCCTATGCGTTATGCTTCATTGGAGACCGACGCAATCTACTTCAACCCGGCTGGTACAGCCTTCTTCAAGGAGGGTTGGGCACTTTCAGCCAACTGGCAGATGATATGGCAGGACCGCGACGTTGAGAACCTTCTCTCTGCAGACAAGAAGAAGTTCGAGGGTAAAGTTTACGTTCCATGTATGCCTACAATCCTTGCATCATACAAGACCGGTGACTGGACATTCAGCGGTTTCTTCGGAATGCCCGGCGGTGGCGGTAAGGCAGAGTTCAACGATGGTCTTCCTCTCTTCAACAACCTTATCGGACAGCTCGGCGGTAGCCTCGGTTCAATGTCACCGATTCCAATGACCATATACGGTGCATCACAGTTCGAGTCTACACAGTACATGTTCTCTCTTCAGCTTGGTGCTGCTTACAAGCTCAATGACAACTGGTCAGTATACGGTGGTCTCCGCGGTAACTATGTAAGCAACAACTATCAGGGTACAATCAAGGCACTTGCAGACATCCCGACAATGGGCATGAACGGAACTGACGTTATGGCTGTAAACATCGACATGGACCAGAGCGGTATCTCTTTCACTCCGGTAATAGGTGTAGACTACAAGGTCGGTGACTTCAACTTTGCTGCAAAGTATGAGTTCCGTGCTGTAAACCACCTCGAAAATGACACAAAGCAGATGGAAATCAAGGCTGGCGATGCAATGAACCAGATTGGCATGGGCCAGGTGATTGAGGGTGCAGCAGGCGGTGCACTCGGCAGCTATCTCGGCGGTTTTGAGGACGGGAAGTCACTCCGCTCTGACGCTCCTGCATTGCTTTCACTCGCAGGTTCATGGCAGGCTACATCATGGCTCAAGGCTATGATCGGTGGTGTATACTACTTTGACAAGGATGCAAAGGTTGAGTCACTCCTCGGTGGCGACAACAACAAGAATCTTGACCACAACACATATGAGTTGTTGGCAGGTGTTGAGTTCAACGTGACAGAGAAATTGCTCCTCTCTGCAGGTATACAGTTCAGTGATTTCGGTATTACAGACCAGTATATCAGTGACATTTCATTCACAAACGACTCATTCATGACAGGTCTTGGTGCAAAGTACAGCTTCACAGAGAACCTTGACTTGAACGTAGGTTTCTGCTACGCTTCATACGCAAGCTACAAGACTCAAGCTTCAAACTACATCCGCAACACATACAACGCAACAGTTGGTGTTGACTTCCGTTTCTAATCATCGAGACAGAAAAAAATATCAGGGGCTGACCGCAATGGTCAGCCCCTTTTTTTAACAGATATTATAACAATACATTAGAACAGACGGAAAGATACTTTCACATTTAAAACCGGATAAACTTTAAGTGATTTCACAAAACGCACGTAATCTCCGACCTTTCCTCCGATATTCTCAACATCCTTTGCCAGGTCTGTACCGTCATGAGTAATGATTTCAGGAGTACCGCCCCAGAACATTGCACCTGCATCAAATTCAATCCTTATATTCTCGTTTTTCTCTGTGAGCTTGCCACCGTAACCTACACCTAAATAAGGCTTGAACGAGTTGACAAAGATATCGGCCTTTACAGTGCTGTTCTCGTCAGGATACATCATATAGGGGTCACCAGAACCTACTTTATCTCCAATATGTATACCCAGACGGCCATGACGCAGGAATTTCTCCTCCATTTCAGGGTCAAGATATACATCATCACCGAAAACAGGTTCACCAGCCTCTATCTTATCGTAGAAATTGTTGTACATGGAAACGCCCAACAAAGACGGCATATCCTCAATCGTATTGCAAGAGTTTGCAATCTTGGATTGTCCGATATAGAAACCGGCTGTTATACGGAAAGCACTATTCTTTATTGGAAAGAAATCGACAAGCAGGTTTCCATTATAAAAATCGGGATTACCGAGCATATCGACATTGTCATTTATTTCAAGACTTGTAAAATTCTTGAACTGCTCAGCCATTGAATCGAACTTGGTACTTACCCAGTTTCCATTCTCGTCCTTTCTTCGTCCCTCGATACCGAAATTCATCTTTGCATCAAATTCCGGAATAAAGGAGAAACCTGCACGTACACGGAACTGGTCATTGACGGGAACAGCCAGGTCGAAACCGACACCTGTAGAACCCACTACAACTCCCAGATCAAGATGCTCGAAAGCGGATGTTTTCTGAGCATTTGCCGTGAAGAACAGCGAGCAAAGCATAGCAAAAGTAAAGATCTTTTTTCTCATAAAATAAAAAACTTATCCTGTGGATTCAACAATATATGGTAAAGTTAGGAAAATTTTATAAAAAAGTGCCTGTTCTACTATTTTTTTCAAAAAAATGAAGTTTTTGTACAAGCATTATATTCACATACAGAGCTTCTCCAAAATACCGTTGAGGGCAGCAATAGCTATACCGTAATTGGTTATGGGAACACCTTGAGCCTTTGCCTGCCGCACACGTGACATTACAGTTCTCCGGTTAAACATACACGCCCCACAATGTATGACGAGATCATACCCGGAGAGGTCATCAGGAAAGTCATTCCCCGAAACTATGTCGATAGCCAGTCCATCACCGATTTTCCTGCGAAGCAAACGCGGCAGCTTGACACGCCCGATATCCTCGTTCTGTGGAATGTGGCTGCAAGCCTCAGCAATCAGCACACGTGCTGTAGGCCGCAGTGATAGCAATGCATTTGCACCACAGCGGAAAACCTCAATGTCACCCTTATGACGCGCCATAAGAACAGAAAAGGAGGTCAAGCCTACACCCGCCGGGACCAGTTTCTCGACCTTATCAAACACCTGCGAATCCGTTATCACCAGCTTTGGTGGAACTGCAAGCGAGCCAAGAAGCGCAGGTAGTTCCTCTGGGGCGCAACACATAGGGATACAGTGTTTGTCAAGGAGGTTACGCAATGTCTGCACCTGAGGCTGTATAAGACGCCCTTTGGGTGCAGAGGAATCCTGAGGCATAACCAACACCACCATATCCCCGGTACTTACAAGTCCGTAAGTGATATCTTCAAGATTGTCATCACTTTTGCAACACTGTGACAAACCTGCAAGCAAAGCCTCACGCCCCTCTCCTGTGACAGATGAAAAAGGTATTGCAGTACCACCAAAAGCAGAACGTACCCTTTCCATTCTGTCCGCGCTACCCTCTTTATCAAACATTCCCACAAGAAGAATTGCAGGCAGCCCACGCCTCATAATCTCACCATGCCACTCCTTTTCGAGCGATACATCGTCACTATCGCCAAACAGGATAATGGCTGCATCACAACGGGCAAGTACCTTGCGGGCATTCTCCACTCTCAATTCTCCAAGAACACCCTCATCGTCAAAGCCGGCCGTATCTGCAATCACAGCAGCCCCGACACCGGGAAGTTCTATATTCTTCCAGACCGTATCCGTTGTCGTACCGGCAATATCGGAGACTATTGACACCGATTGCCCAGTCAAGCAATTAACAAGTGAAGATTTTCCGGCATTACGTCTGCCGAAGACTGCTATGTGGAAACGATTGGAACGTGCGGTTTCTATCATATTCTATAATTAAAATCTGAAATCCCTTTCTCCATTCTCAATTCTTGCCAGATAATCGGAAGCCTTGCCACGTACGCGTTCATTCGGGATGTCACCCAGCAGACGCTTTATCATGGCTTCTCCTTTCTCACGCGTTGAAGGAGAAGCATAGTCCTTGAGGTACTCCTTCAATGTCATCAATGCGTTAGGCAGGCAACAGTTCGATATCTGACCGTTCTTAAGCAAAGTCATGAATCGGTCACCTGTACGGCCTTCACGGTAGCATGCAGTACAGAAACTCGGGATATGGTCTAGGTCAAGCAACCACCCTACCACCTCATCCAATGAACGGTGATCAGCTATATCGAATTGTGCAGAGTTCTCATCAGGCAGTTCTTCATTGACATATCCACCTACACTTGTACGCGAACCGCCACTGATTTGGGAAATGCCTATCTCTAGTAACCTTTCACGGCTCTTCTGGCTCTCACGAGTGGATATAATCATGCCGGTATAAGGAACAGCAATGCGTATGATGGCAACAATCTTGTAGAATATATCGTCGGGCACCGCGTTCTTGAAATCGGCTGTATCCACATCATCGGCCTTACACAGACGGGGTACACTGATGGTATGCGGCCCGACACCGTATGTAGCCTCAAGATGCTCGGCATGCATCAGCAGGCCTATGAAATCATATCTATAGGTTTCAAGGCCGAAAAGCACACCTATACCTACGTCATCTATACCGCCCTGCATGGCGCGGTCCATAGCCTCGGTGTGCCACGCATAATCGCTCTTGGGGCCTGTAGGATGTAAGGCCTCATAATTCTCCTTGTTATATGTCTCTTGAAAAAGGATATACGTTCCAATGCCTGCTTCGCGTAAGCGGCGGTAATTCTCGACTGTTGTAGCAGCGATATTAACGTTGACACGACGTATCGCGCCGTTCTTGTGCTTAATGCTGTAAATGGTATTTATGCTCTCAAGGATATACTCAATGGGATTCTTGAGCGGATGCTCACCGGCCTCGAGTGCCAGACGCTTGTGGCCCATATCCTGCAACGCAATGACCTCGGCACGTATCTCTTCCTGTGTCAGTTTCTTGCGATGTATAGTCTTGTTCTTGGCATGGTAAGGGCAATAGACACAGCCGTTGACACAGTAGTTCGAGAGGTACAACGGTGCGAACATCACAATGCGATTGCCATAGAACCTGTGTTTTATTTCGTTTGCCAGAGAGAAGATGCGTGCCGTTACTTCAGGGTCATTACACTCTAACAGAAGAGCTGCCTCACGGTGGCTGAGGCCTTTGGCTTCGGCTGCTTTCGCAAGGATACCATCGATGAGCACACGGTCACTACAGTTCGTCACCGCATACTCTATAGTAGAACGTATCTCGCTATCACTGATGAACTCAGTTGCTATTGTTGATTTGGGGTCATACATATTCCAATGTCTGTTTATTTCAAATTCTGTTTTCCATGACAAGCGGTTTTTGACAAAGCGTCTCATGAGCAATTATCTCCACGGGAGAAATCGAGCTTATAGCCAATTCTTTCTAGCCTATCGGATAAAAGATTCAGTTGCTCGGCCGATTCGCTCTCGGTAACCTTCTTATTGTCATATATAGTATACTTGTTTCTTACATCAAGCGGAGTCATGTTAGGCATGACAACGTTGGCTCCGGCCAATATGCCACGCTCTGTGCCGTCACTGCATAGCGTTGCAAGTGCCGTTGTGGCAGGAATTAGCGCACGGGGGAAACGCAGACGCAGCAGTGCTATCAGCAAAAGCGTATCTTCGACACTACCTGGCAATTCATTGGCGAAAGGAGTACCTTTTGCGGGTATAAAAGGACCTATACCTATCATCTGCGGTTGCAGCTCGTCAAGAAACATCAGGTCTTTTACAATATGTTCAACCGTTTGCCCGGGAGAGCCTACCATCATACCGGCACCTACCTGATAACCCAATCGTTTCAGTTCATAAAGACAGGCCTTGCGGTTCGCTGCACTCATGCGTGAGGGATGCAGATGTGAATAGTGAGCAGCATCGGCTGTCTCATGCCGCAGGAGATATCTGTCGGCACCGGCTGCCCGCATCGCGGCATAGCCCCCGAACGGACGTTCACCCACAGAAAGGGTCACTGCCTTATCGGGATAATGACGTTTGATTGTCGATACAACATCGGCCAACCAATCGTCATTCTGCAACGGATCCTCGCCTCCTTGCAGCACAAAGGTATTGAAACCGAGGCTTGCCGCTCTGTCACAACATTCAAGTATCTGCTCCTTATTGAGACGGTAGCGTATTGCAAGAGAGTTGTTACTACGCAATCCGCAATAACGGCAACCGTTCCGGCAATAGGAACTGATTTCAATAAGGGCACGCAAATATATGCCTTTGCCGAAATGCTGAATAGTGACATCACGGGCATGCTCATACAGTTGTTCCCTGCCCTCATGGACGAAAGCACGAAAAAGAACACACCACTCTTCTGAGGACACTTTCTCGGGGCGCTTCAAAGGGGCAATGAGAGCATCAAACGTACTTTTATCCATTTTTTTTTGTTTTTAGACAGAAACATTACTGCAAATGTAGCAGATTTCAATGTTTTTTAATTATTTTTACAGCAAAATTTATAAGTTCAATGGCATATAATAATAATGTAATGTTTGTACGATATAAACTTTTAAAGAAACTGGTTGCAATGTGGAAAGATGGTGAACTTCTTGACAAGATTGACAGTATGCCATACAAGATGTACCCACGCAACCAAAAGCCTAAAGGAAGATGCTGTATCCACAAGGAGCGCGCAGTCATCAAGTACAAGATTATGGCAATGATGGGCTTCACCATGGAGGATGAGATCAGCGAGATGGATTCTTTGCACAGTTACGCACAGCGTATGTTTGACCGCAAAGGGGTATCAATGGATAACGGTGCTGTCCTCCATGTGATGGACGAAGCATGTTCATCGTGCGTAAAGATCAACTATGAGGTGTCGAACTTATGCCGTGGTTGCGTTGCACGTCCATGCTACACAAACTGCCCCAAGGACGCCATCTACTACGACAAGGACGGCAAGGCGCACATTGACCACGACAAGTGCATAAGTTGTGGCAAATGTCATCAAGTATGTCCATACCATGCTATCATCTATATGCCTATTCCCTGCGAGGAAGCTTGCCCGGTAAAGGCTATCTCAAAGGACGAGTACGGTGTTGAGCACATTGATCCAGAAAAATGTATCTATTGCGGCAAGTGTCTCAACGCTTGTCCGTTC
Organism: uncultured Bacteroidales bacterium; assembly: GCA_937900095.1. GTDB lineage: Bacteria > Bacteroidota > Bacteroidia > Bacteroidales > Bacteroidaceae > HGM04593. The sequence continues at coordinate 66,691 of CALCEC010000060.1, forward strand.
GGTGCCATATTCGACAAATGCGAGGCATTTGACGTTCTCAAGGAGATGCGCGCAGGAAAAAAAGTCATTGCAATGGTGGCACCCGCGGTGCTTGCCCAGTTCGGCAAACCTATCGAGCAGGTCTACGGAGCATTCAAGAGTGTCGGTTTTGCCGATATCGTAGAGGTTGCTTACGGTGCAGAAGAGACAACACGCCGTGAAGCCGAAGAGTTACAGGAAAAGATCGAGGAAGGACAGCCATTCATGACTACAAGCTGTTGTCCTGCATACGTAAACCTTGCAAACAAACATATCCCTGAGATTGTAAAGTATGTGTCGTCAACAGGTTCACCTATGCACTATACCGCAATCTACGCAAAGGAGAAGTTCGGAGAGGATTGTGTTACCGTATTCATCGCACCGTGTGCATCAAAGAAGGCCGAAGGCTTCAAAGACGCAAATGTTGATTACGTGCTCACATTCCGCGAGATAGATGCAATATTCCAGGGAATGGGTGTTGACATCGAGAGTTGTATGCCATACACACCGGCCGAAAGCGCTTGCAAGGACGCACATAACTTTGCAAAAACAACGGGTGTATTCACTGCCGTGAAGAACAAGATAGGCAACGAGGCACTTGAAGGTGTTGTTATAGCAGACCTCAACAAAAAGAACATTGCCATGCTCAAGGCATATGCAAAAACCGGCAAATGCCCCGGCAAGTTGGTTGAGGTGATGTCATGTCCGGGCGGTTGCATCACTGGCCCTTGCGGATGCAGCCAGGGCGGAGAAGCTACACGCCGTTTCGAGGCCGAAATGAAGAAGAAATAAGGATTATTCAGGGAGGATATTTATTGGATGATTGAAAAGAATTTCATTCTTGACGGGATTGACCTTGTTGGGTTCTACGGTGCCGGCAACGTGCATATGCAGATGCTCAAGAAGCTGCACCCCAAACTGCGCATCGTGGCCCGTGACAACATAATACGCGCAATGGGTGATGAAGAGGAGCTTGAACGTTTCGGCAATGTCATCGGCCTGCTCAAGGCCTATTGCAACAAATACAACAGCCTTAACGAAGAGGCGATCATAGATGCCGTAAACGGGAAGAAGGGCGACAAAGGCAGTGACAGCAACGTCATTGTATACAACATAAACGGACGCCCCATATACCCGAGGACCGAGAACCAGTGCCGTCTGGTTGAGGAGTTCAAGAAGAATGATATGGTCTTTGCTGTAGGCCCTGCAGGAACAGGAAAGACATACACCGCCATTGCGCTTGCCGTGAAGGCACTCAAGAACCGCGAGATAAGAAAAATCATACTCAGCCGCCCGGCAGTGGAAGCAGGTGAAAAGCTCGGCTTCTTACCCGGTGATATGCGCGACAAGATAGACCCATATCTGCAACCGCTGTACGATGCTTTGGAAGATATGATTCCCATTTCAAAGCTAAAGGAGCATATGGACAACAATATCATACAGATTGCTCCTCTTGCATTCATGCGCGGGCGTACTCTTAATGATGCGGTAGTTATCCTTGACGAGGCACAGAACACCACCCCGCAGCAGATAAAGATGTTCCTCACACGAATGGGAACAAACACAAAGATGATAATCACCGGAGACCTCACACAGGTTGACCTTCCACAACACCAGAACTCAGGTCTGCTGCACGCACAGAGGGTGCTTAAAGGCGTACCGGGAATCGGCTTTGTAACACTCAACAAGAAAGACATCGTACGCCACAGGCTTGTGACACGCATTGTGGAGGCATACGAGAGACACGAACAGGCCAACAATGACAAGAAATGAATCAAAACTGAAATAATATGGCAAAAGCATTGACTAACACCGAATTCAAATTCGAGAATCAGAAAAACGTTTATCACGGAAAAGTACGTGATGTATACACAGTCGGCGACGACAAGCTGGTAATGGTTGCGACAGACCGTATTTCGGCATTTGACGTCGTGCTGCCAAAGGGCATCCCATTCAAAGGACAGATGCTGAACCAGATTGCAGCAAAATTTCTTGACGCAACTGCAGATATCGTTCCTAACTGGAAGTTGGCTACTCCCGACCCAATGGTTACCGTAGGTGTAATGTGTGAGGGCTTTCCCATTGAGATGATTGTACGCGGTTATCTTTGCGGTTCAGCTTGGCGTGCTTACAAGAGCGGTGTACGCGAGATATGTGGCGTACAGTTACCCGAGGGCATGAAGGAGAACCAGAAGTTCCCGCAGCCAATCATTACCCCGACGACAAAAGCCGAGATTGGTGAGCACGATGCCGACATCTCAAAAGAGGAGATTCTTGCCAAGGGCCTTGCAACACCCGAGGAATACGCACTGCTCGAGAAGTACACTCTAGCACTCTTTGCACGCGGAACAGAGATTGCAGCAAAGCGCGGACTCATACTCGTTGACACAAAGTACGAGTTCGGCAAGCACAACGGTACAATATACCTTATGGATGAGATACATACTCCCGACAGCAGCCGTTATTTCTATTCAGAGGGCTATGAGGAGAAGTTCGAGAAGGGCGAACCACAGAAGCAGCTCTCAAAGGAGTTCGTACGCGAGTGGCTCATGGACAACGGCTTCCAGGGCAAGGAGGGCCAGCAGGTTCCCGAGATGACCGACGAGATTGTAGAGAGCATCAGCAACCGCTACATAGAGCTTTACGAAAACATTACAGGTGAGAAGTTTGTCAAGGAGGAGTGCGATGACATCAACGCACGCATCGAGAAGAACGTAAAGGAGTATCTGGGATAAGAACCTGTACACATTTAAAAATGGTTGGGGCATCACTTGTTGGTGCCCCATTATACATACCTAATGAGAGAAAAATGAAAAAGTACGGCATAATCGGCTACCCTTTGGCTCAATCGGCAAGTCCTGCATTCTTCAATAGTAAATTTGCCGATGAAGACATAGACGCGCAATATATCCCATTTGAAATAGAAAGCACCGATGAACTGCCCCGCATACTTGAGGAACACCCCGAATTGCAGGGATTCAATGTGACCATTCCACACAAGATTGCAATAATGCAGCACCTTGAGGGCATGAGCGACGGTGCAAAGGCCATAAACGCAGTTAACGTAGTAAAGGTAATGCGTGATACCGACGGCAAGGCACACTTGTGGGGCTACAACAGCGATGTCATAGGGTTTACACGCTCCATAGAGCCGCTACTGAAAGAGCATCACAGAAAGGCACTTGTGCTTGGCACCGGTGGTGCCTCAAAAGCCATCATATACGCACTGGAGCAGTTGGGCATCGAATGTCAACCGGTATCGCGCACAGCAAAAGGCAAAGCCATTGCATACAGCGACATCACACCCGAGATAATGGAAAGGCATACAGTCATTGTCAACTGTACACCTCTTGGAATGGTTGGGCACGGCATAGACCAATGCCCGGACATACCCTATCCGCTAATCAGCAACAAACACTTGCTGTACGACATCGTATACAACCCCGAGAACACCCTGTTCTTGCAGAAAGGAGCAGCACAAGGAGCCGAGACAAAAAGCGGATACGAAATGTGGTACCTACAGGCACTTGCCTCCTGGGAAATCTGGAATCAGAGCACGCTATGAGTCCAAATTCGATAACATGTGCAGAAATCAGTCACACGAAGCATCGCGCAAGTGGTGCCGTGTAGGTTGCGAACAGCATCAGTTTTTATAACAGACGGGGGTGACTAAAAAGAGGATGACCTTTGGGTCACCCTCTATATATTCTGGTCTAAGTCACCAATCGTTATCTCCGGTATCTCTATGTCTATGCAATATCAGTAGACAACACAGCCTTAGGCAACTCCCGACAGTTATACCCGAATGCCATAGCTTCTCCGTATGCTCCGGCCGAACGTATGGCCAGTATATCACCACGTTCCGTCTCTGGAATCCTTCTGTCCTTACAGAAAACATCGGACGATTCGCACACAGGACCAACCACATCGTATACACCGTCAGATTTTTCTGATACGAGATTCTCAATGCGATGATACGCGTCGTACAATGCAGGACGGATAAGATCATTCATTCCTGCATCAACAATAATGAACTGCTTGCATGTACCGTTCTTGATGTATGTGGCACGTGTAATGAGCGCTCCGCACTGCGCGACAATGCTACGTCCAAGCTCAAAATGAAGATGCTGGCCAGGGCGCAGCTTAAGGTTGTTGGCATATGTAGCAAAATATGACTCAAAATCAGGAATAGGATACTTGTCGGGGAAGTCATAACGTATACCCAAGCCACCACCTACATTTATATGAGGGAGCACCATGCCACGGGTCTCGAGAAGAAGTTCCTGCAATTCGTTTATCCTGCAACAGAGAGCTATGAAATCGTCCATCACAAGCAGCTGCGAGCCGATATGGAAATGTAATCCCACCAACTTCAGGTGAGGCATTGACTCCACTACATCAATAACCTCATCGAGCTGCTCATAATTTACACCGAACTTGTTCTCGGCAAGACCGGTTGTAATGTTGGCATGGGTGTGTGCACCCACATTCGGGTTCACACGCACTGCAATCTGTGCCACCACCCCACGTTCAGCAGCAAGTCTCTCTATTGCCTCAATTTCAGGTACAGACTCAACATTAAAGCAAAAGATACCGGCATCGAGCGAGAAGGCAATCTCCTTGTCTGTCTTGCCTACACCGGCAAAAACCACCTTATCGGCAGGCACGCCTGCATTGAGTGCAGCACGCACCTCACCACCACTAACGCAATCGGCTCCGATTCCGGACTTACTGATAATCTCCAGCAGACGTGGATTGAAATTTGCCTTTATGGCATAATGCACGTGGAAATTATTGTAACGTGAGACCTCACGTTCAACGGTGTCAAGTGTTGCCTGCAACAGTTCAACATCATAATAGTAAAAAGGAGTCTCAATGGCTGCAAAAGCCTTTACCGGGAACTGCATCTTCATTGCCGTATTACTTTTTTGCATCGAAAATTGTAGCACTCAATGAACGTAAAGCCCTTACCTTATCCTCTTCACGTACTAGGAAAGAGATATTGTAGTTGCTGCCACCGTAAGAGACCATACGCACCGGAATATCCTTCATAGCCTCCATTGCACGCGCCTCAAAACCGACATTTTCCCAGTTCAGGTCACCAACCACGCAGATGATACACATGTTACGGTCAACAGTAATTGTTCCTATTTTCTGTAACTCGGCAACAATGTCATCAAGCCTCTTGTCATCGTCGATAGAAACAGAAACACCCACCTCGGATGTACTAATCATATCGATAGATGTCTTGTGAGTCTCGAAAATCTCGAACACCTTACGCAGAAAACCGTATGCAAGCAACATTCGACCGCTCTTTATCTTGATTGCGGTTATATTGTCCTTTGCTGCTATGGCCTTTATCTCACCCGGAGAGGTAAGGTTATTGTCAATGCGTGTACCCTCGGCTGTAGGATCCATTGTGTTTAGCAGGCGTACAGGGGTACCGGTTAGTTTGGCCGGAAGGATACATGTCGGGTGAAGTATCTTTGCACCGAAATATGCAAGCTCTGCACTCTCCTCAAAGTGGAGGTTACGCACGGGAGAGGTGTTCTCCACAATACGTGGGTCATTGTTGTGCACACCGTCAATATCGGTCCATATCTGAACCTCGTCAGCACCCACCGCCGAACCTATAAGCGTTGCTGTGTAGTCGCTGCCACCACGTTGCAGATTATCATAGCTGCCCCTATGGTTCATACATATGAAGCCTTGTGTAATATATATCATACCCTCTTTCTCAAAGTCCAGAAGAGGAAGAAGATGCTCACGGATATAACCAAGGTCAGGCTCGCCATTCACGGCAAGACGCATGAAGTCAAGGGCATTCAGGAGTTCCACATCAAGGCCGAGTTCTTTCATGTAAAAAGTGACCATATTGGTAGAGATTATCTCACCTTGGGCCACAATCTCCTTCTCCAGGTCATCGTCAAGAGGCTGGAAAGCCAATTCACGCAGATGTGCGAAGATAGCGTTCACCTTTTCAGTAGCAGCCGCAGCAAACTCCTCGTTCCTGTATAGTTCCTTTATAGTCTGCATATATTTTGTCTGCAATACTGTCGAATGCTCACAGGCACCGTTGGGATTGCCGTTCCTCAAATAGTTGGTAAACTCGATAAGGGAATTTGTAGTGCCCGACATAGCCGAGAGCACAACGATCTTTGACTCACCGTCAGATATAAGTTTCACCACATTCTGCATACGCTCGGCCGAGCCGACAGACGTACCTCCAAATTTCAATACTTTCATATTCTTATTCTGTTTTTATTCTTCTGAATCTGCAACAGGTTCTTCTTTAACCGCATCTTCTGGTATCCCGTCCTCATTTACAGAGGGAAGAACCTTTTCCAATTTCTGTTTCGCACACTTGTATACTGTACCGGGATATGCTCTAAGCCACTGCTCATTGTGTGTAATCATGATCACAGCCATCTTCTCCTTTTGGCATATGCCGTGAAGGAGTGACATTATGTAATCGCCTGTATCCTGATCAAGATTACCTGTCGGCTCATCGGCCAACAACAACTCCGGTCTATTGAGTATTGCGCGCGCAATCACAATACGCTGCTGTTCACCACCAGACAATTCATGGGGACGCTTGTAACCTTTTTGAGGCAGACCGACAAGCTCAAGCACTTCCCTTATTCTGACACGACGCTGTTCCTTGTCTTTCCATCCGGTACAACGCAACACGAAATCAAGATTGTCATTCACGGTACGGTCGGTCAGCAACTGAAAATCCTGAAATACGATACCCAAACGCTTACGAAGTCTCTGCAGATGCCTGTTCTTGATTCTCGACATATTATACTCATCAAATACACAAGCCTTACCATCCTTTATCCCGACCTCGCCATAGATTGTCTTGAGGAGAGTAGACTTACCGGAGCCAACAGTTCCGATTATATACGCAAACTCCCCTTCGTCGAGCGAAAATGTAACATTCTCAAGGATTACCTTAGAGTCAATTTCAATATCTACGTTCCTGTAATCAATTACCGGCATAACAGTCCATTTTAAAAACTTTCAGATTCTGCGAACATCAGAAATTTTCGCAAAATTAGGGATATTTTTCCAAAAACAGGCCCACTGAAATCCACTATTTTCCACCACATTGTAAACATTAGTAATTATTAAGATTAATAATTGCAAAAACACCTTACTTGCCGGACTCAAGCGCCGGCATTAAGAAAAAAAGTGTTACCTTTGCAGCATAAAACAGACTATAGAAATTTTATGATAGAATATACTTCAACGTTTTTTCAGAAGGTACCCAAATACCTGCTCGAAAAGAGAAGCCAGATAATCATGGTACTTTTTGTGTCGATATTTGCGGTTGTCTTCATCAACATATTCCAGCCTTTCGGCTCGGACAAATGGATTGACAATGACAAGATTACCACTACGGTATATTTTCTTTGGTCCATTGTACTTGTCAGCATTGGAATGATTGTTGTCGCCATAAGCCGCGTGATAATGTACAATTTCTCGCGCAAGCCCAACCACGACATAACTATACTCAAATACATCGGGTGGGTATTCATTGAGCTGTTGCTCCTGTCCGGTTCCTTTACGATACTTGCTCTTATTGTAAAGGGCAACCTCAACCTCACCACAAATGACCCGATGGAGATTTATGTGAATGCCATCAAGAACACGGTGTGCATTCTCTTCATCCCCTACATTATATGTATCCTGTACTTCTCGTACCAGAACAACAAACTCAAACTCAGGGAGCTGATGGGAGAGAATATCGGCTTCAAGTCGAGCAACCTCATATCGATACGCGACTCAAGGGGAGTGCTGCAGTTATCTGTAGCAAAAGAAAACCTGCTCTACATAGAGTCGGCTGACAATTACATATGTATATGGTACCAGAAGGGAGAGACCCTGAAGAAAAAGCTGATGCGTATCACCATGAAAGAGATAAGCGAACAGCTTGCCGACACCAACATCGTACGTTGCCACCGCTCATATATGATTAACCTTGATCTCGTAAAGGTCATGCGCCGCGAGAAAGAGAACATATTCCTGGAGCTCGGCGTCCCCAACGTGAAAGAGATACCCATTTCAAAGACATACGGCGAGTCAGTACTGCGCCGACTTGTCCCTGTTTCATAAACCAAAGACACAAACACCGTGAAGAAGATTGCAATCCTTGCCTCAGGCAGCGGCTCAAACGCCGAGAACATCGCGAACTATTTCAAAGGCTCAGACTATGCCGAAGTTTCATTCATAATAGCCAACAATCCCGAGGCATACGTCATTGAGCGTGCAAAAAGGCTAAACATAGAGTGTGCTGTTGTAACAAAGGCACAGTTCATGGAGGCAGACAGCATCATTGCCATGCTCAAAGAACGCAACATCGACTTTGTAGTGCTTGCAGGATTCCTGCTCCTTGTACCGTCAAAGCTCATTCAGGCCTACCCTGGCAGAATCGTCAACATACACCCGGCTTTACTTCCCAAGCATGGCGGTAAGGGAATGTACGGCGACCGCGTGCACAAGGCCGTAGTTGAGAGTGGCGACACCGAGAGCGGTATAACCATCCATCTCATCGACGAGCAATATGACAAAGGTACCACATTCTTCCAGGCAAAGTGCGAGGTACTGCCTACCGACACCCCTGATGATGTTGCTGCAAAGGTACACGCATTGGAATACGAGCACTTCCCTCATGTAATCGAGGAGATACTGCACACACTCGACTAATAACACAAAAAACAAGGCAAGGCGTCTTGAGTTTGGACTCAAGACGCCTTGCCTATTAATGAGGATTTACAACTGAATGTATAACGCAGTTATCACCATTTTAGTTACTTCATCTTGCAAGGTCCTTTACACCTGCAGCAATATTCACAATTGTCTTCACCGCCTTCTCCATCACCTGTACAGACACGAACTCATAACGGCTGTGGAAGTTCACGCCACCGGCAAAGAGGTTAGGACAGGGAAGCCCCATGAAAGAGAGCTGCGCACCGTCGGTACCGCCACGTATGGGTTTCACAAGAGGCACCACGTCGGCCTGCTGCATAGCCATCTTCGCGAGCTCTATGATATGCATCTTCGGCTCCACCTGCTCACGCATATTGCGGTACTGCTCCTTGAGTTCAAGAGAGACAACACCGTTGCCGTACTTCTCGCACATGGCCTTCTCCACAGTACGCATGAATGCCATGCGCTTTGCAAAGAGCTCACCGTTATGGTCACGGATGATATATGACACCTCGGCATGGTCTACACCTCCGTTGATGCCCATCAGGTGATAGAAACCCTGGTAGCCATCGGTACACTCGGGAGACTCCACTGCAGGAATTGTTGTAACGATAGATGTTGCCACACGCAAGGCATTAAGCATCTTGCCCTTCGCATAACCCGGATGCACGTTACGGCCCTGTATTGTGAAGAGAGCGCTTCCGGCATTGAAATTCTCGAACTCAAGCTCACCCTCGGCACCACCGTCAACGGTATATGCCCAGTCGCAACCGAAGAGAGGAACGTTGAAGTTGTGGGCACCACGGCCTATCTCCTCGTCGGGGTTGAAAGCAATGCGGATTTTACCATGCTCAATCTCGGGATGAGCCTGCAGATACTCTATTGCGGTGATGATTTCCGCAACACCGGCCTTGTCATCTGCACCGAGCAGAGTGTGACCGTCGGTAACGATAAGGTCGTGCCCGATGTAGTTCTCAATCTCGGGGAAGTCCGACACGCGCAACACGATGTCATCCTTTGCCGAGAGCACGATGTTACCGCCAGTGTAGCTTACCACGCGTGGTTTCACATCCTTGCCGCTCATGTCGGGACTTGTATCAAGGTGTGCAATGAAACCTACTACAGGAAGATCCTTGTCAGTGTTTGCAGGAAGAGTAGCATAGAGATAACCCTTCTCGTCAAGGACAACCTCGCTCAGGCCCATAGCCTTGAGTTCCTGCTCAAGGAAACGCGCAAAGACAAACTGCCCTTCGGTTGTAGGAACAGTCGTTGCATCGTCACAAGATTCTGTATCAAATGTCACATACTTCAAAAAGCGCTGTAACATACTTTCTTTAAATTCACTCATAATATATCATTTATTTTATTATCACCATTGTTGCACCGAAACCGTACTTCTGGAACGAAGCATCCTGCGAAAGACATTTGGGATACTTGCGACGTATCTCCTGCGAGATTGCATTGCGCAGCACACCCTCGCCCTTGCCGTGGATAAAGACAATCTTCTTACCTTTATATTTGAGGTTCTCGTCCATTGTCCTGCGCACCACATCAAGCTGATAGTTGAGCATATCAAAATTGTTCATTCCTGCAGTTGTCTCAAGCAAGGCATCGATATGCAAGTCGACTTCAAGGATATCGCTCCCTTTCGTTATCTTGGGCTGTTGGGCAGGCTTCTGCTGTTGGTCACCCTTTTTCTTCTCAAGAATAATCTTCTGGATTTCCTCGGCATCAGTGAAGACCTCCTTTGTAGGCTTGTCATCAACCACAAGGTCATAGATGAGCGCGCCCTCATCAAAGAAAAGGTTCTCGCGGAAGAGATGCAGCTTATAGAACTTCACGGTATCGATGCGACGCTCGATGTTCATTGCAGCCTTCAAGGCAAAAGGCTTATTCTCCTTGAACGGCAGAAGCTGCACGCATACACGCTCGATGTCGTTAAGTTCCTCACGCCCGAACTCCTCGAGGAACATCTTCGAGTTGGGTTCAAGAACACCGTTGGCACGTGCGGTCCAGCTGCGGCCCGACGCCGAAAGGTATGTGAAATAGAGGGTATAGTTGCTGTCATTGATTAGGTAAGCCTCGAAACGCGAGTTGTTTAGAGACTTCGCATCCATAGGCAGGAATGCAAGCATCACATTGAGACGCTCACCCTCGGGACGTTCCATGGGGCGGTACGACACAATGGGCTCGAAAGGTTCATCCTCATCCTCCTGAACAACCTTAGCAGGAGCATTGCGTTTCTTAACCTCCTCTTTCTCCTTTGGGGCAACCGTCTTTTTCTGGAAATTGTACTCGTTGGTATCTACCGCCACACACTCGCGCACGTTCATGGGAATCTCAAAGCCGTCGGCATCCTCAACAAGGACAATATCCTTGCCACGGAAGCCTGTCACCACTCCACCGCCAGTCTCATAAATAAAGCGTACTTTATCACCTATCTTCATATATCATCATTTACTGAAACGCGAATATAGTGATAAAAAATGAGAAGAACAGCAATAAAAAATGAAAAAAGATAAATAAGACTTCAGAGAATCTCCTCGATATTACCGAAACGGTCCCACACACGCGCAAAGCCATACTCGCCCACTTTTCCCTGAGGCACGAGCAACAGAGTACGGGCATAGACATCGGCATCGGCAATATCGGCCGAGCACATCGGAGCAGCATCACACAACACGCGCAGTTCCTTCAGGGACTTGCAGCTGCGAAAAGCCTGGTCACCCACATTCACTACCGCGGCAGGCAACGTAACACTTTCTATTGCCGAACAGTTGTAGAAAGCACCATAGCCGATGCTCAACACACCGTCGTGCAGCGATACACTCTTGAGCGAAGTACAGTTGGCAAGCACACCCTGGTCGAGCATATTCACAGCATTGGGCAAGGTAAACTCCTCAAGAGCAGAACAGCCCCAGAAAGCGCCCTTCTTGACAGCCGCCACGCTCTGCGGCAATTTTATTTCCTTCAATGCCGTGCAATCACGGAAAGCCCAACCCTCAACAGAGAAAAGTCCCTCGGGAAGAACTACCTCTTTGAGTGACGAACAGCCACAGAAAGCATACTCACCTACGGTGTCCACAATTTCACCAACAGATATCCTCTCAAGAGCCTTGCAACCGTCAAAGAGCGAAGGCTCAATGTTCACGAGGTTATCGGGCAGGAAAGCTCTCTCAAGCGCCGTACACCCTGCAAAAGCCGAGCGGCCTATCACCAGCACCTTTGGCGGGAAAACCACCTCGACAAGTGAAGTACACCCCTTGAAAGCCTGTAAGCCAACTGCATGCAGTGCATCGTTGAATTTCACGGATGAAAGCATACAGCACCCCTCGAAAGCACTTATGCCGATAGAATCAATATTATCGCCAAGCACAACGGAGCACAGTCCGGTACAATCCATGAAAGCCTCGTCAAGGATATCCACAACGGCATACTCAACACCATCAACCGCAATGGACGAAGGTATCACCACCGCGCCCGAATAGGGCGACAGACTCTTTGTAACAGTAGCGCACTTCTTGTCGCTATCGAGCAGATATGTTATGTTGTCAATTTTTGTTATCATACACAAATCAATAATCAAGGTGGTAACTGAAGGTACTTATGGAATAAGCAGCGAACTGTCACCGTAACTGAGGAAACGGAATCCGTTGGCAAGGGCATAATCATAAATCGTGCGCCAGTCACCGTCCACAAATGCAGACACAAGCAGAAGCAGTGTGCTCTTCGGCTGGTGGAAGTTGGTGACAATAGCCTTTACAATGCGGTACCTGTAGCCCGGAGCAATCATTATCTGCGTGTGTGAATGTACACGGTCAAGCCCGTTGCGTTCCATCCACTCCAACAGCGCTTTCAATGAATCCACCGTTGCCAATAAGTGTTCACGGTTATAAGGAGTCCACTGGTTCACATGCAGTTCATCCTGCGTTACAGACGGATTCTCTGCCACCAGCTCACCAAGGAAGTACAGGCTCTCGAGCGTGCGCACCGATGTAGTACCCACAGCAACAGCCTCGCCTCCGGCTGCAACAATCTTCTCAATCAGAGCCTTACGCACCTCGATATACTCCTCGTGCATCTCATGGTCGGCAATAAGTTCACTCTTCACAGGCTTGAATGTACCCGCGCCCACATGCAATGTAACCTCTTCGCGCTCCACTCCGGCAGCAGTGAGTGCTTCAAGCACATTCGGAGTAAAATGCAACCCGGCAGTAGGCGCTGCCACAGAGCCCTTTATCTTAGAATAGACCGTCTGATAGGTACGCGTGTCACTCTCCTCAGTCCTGCGGTTGAGATACGGAGGAATAGGCAACTCACCGGCAGCCTCAAGCAATTCGGCAAAAGAGACACCGCCGTCCCATGAGAAACGCACGTGGTTCACTGCGGCAGGACCACCGACGCGCTCCACCGACAGAGTCACATTTTTACCGCCGACCTCAACAACCTGTGAGAGCACACCACCCTTCCAACGGTTCGAGTTACCCACAAGACACTGCCACACACACTCCTTCGTCTCAAGGAATATCTGCTGGTAGTCACAAGGCTGTTCCGGCTCAAGACAGAAGACCTCGATGAGCGCACCCGTCTCCTTACGGAATCGCAGACGCGCCTGAATGACCTTGGTGTTGTTGAAGACCATCAACGCATTCTGCGGGATATACTTGGGCAGGTTAGAGAAGACATCCTCACTTACCACACCCTTATTATAAAGCAGAAGTTTTGAACTGTCACGCTGCGCGAGGGGATACTTTGCAATCCTCTCATCAGGCAACGGGTAATCATACTCCGCAATTGCTATTTCCTGAATCTTTTTCATTACAAACATTATACTGAACACAAAGATAATACAAACCGCCGAAACAACAGGCATAAATCAAGGGGTGACTTTGCAGTCACCCCTTGATAGTATAACCATTTGTTATTTTAAAAAGTGCAGATGCCTTTTTAAAAAACAAATTAAGCGAGCTTGTTATCTGAACCAAGAACATTCACAATCTTGTGGATGTACTGCTTCTTCATGTTCTCGCGAGCAGGACCGAGATACTTTCTTGGGTCGAACTCTGCAGGGTTTGTAGCGAATACCTCACGGATAGCTGCAGTCATGGCAAGACGGCTGTCGCTATCAATGTTGATCTTACAAACTGCGAGAGATGCAGCCTTACGGAGCTCCTCCTCAGGAATACCGATAGCATCCTTCAAAGCACCACCGTACTTGTTGATTGTCTCAACCTCCTCCTGTGGAACTGAAGAAGAACCGTGAAGAACGATTGGGAAGCCGGGAAGCTCCTTCATACAGCCCTCGAGAACGTCGAATGCCAATGGGGGAGGAACAAGAACACCCTTCTCGTTGCGTGTGCACTGCTCGGGCTTGAACTTGTTGGCACCGTGAGAAGTACCGATAGAGATAGCCAAGCTGTCGCAACCAGTCTTTGTAACGAAGTCAACAACCTCCTCAGGACGTGTATAAGTATGGTGCTCAGCAACTACGTCATCCTCAACACCTGCAAGGATACCGAGCTCACCCTCAACAGTAACACCGTACTGGTGAGCGTACTCAACAACCTGCTTTGTGAGAGCAACGTTCTCCTCATATGGAAGGTGTGAACCGTCGATCATAACTGAAGAGAAGCCCATGTCGATACAAGACTTACACAACTCGAAAGAGTTACCGTGGTCGAGGTGGAGAACGATCTCAGGGTTTGTGCAACCGAGCTCCTTTGCATACTCGACAGCACCCTCTGCCATGTAACGGAGAAGAGTCTGGTTAGCATACTTGCGGGCACCGCTTGATACCTGGAGGATAACCGGAGACTTTGTCTCAACAGCAGCCATGATGATAGCCTGCAACTGCTCCATGTTGTTGAAGTTGAAAGCTGGGATAGCGTAACCGCCCTTCATTGCCTTTGCAAACATCTCCTTTGTGTTTACAAGACCTAATTCTTTGTAATTTACCATAGTTATTTAATACTTTAAAGTAGTTAGATAATCTCTTGTTTACAGCCCGACGGGTGTAATTCTCTGCAAATTTAATAAATTCTTTCATTATAGCTAATCAATAAGGAGAAAAATATACTATTAAGTCTATAAAGATTTTTTCACATAACCGGGAGGCGGTTTTTACGGCAAAAGGATTATATTTGCAGAGATTGGTACTGACAAATATATCCATTTTACATAACCATGAATTTCAGATACATATACCCAGTCCTGCTACTAATGCTATTTGCTTTTTTCATTGTAGGGGGAAACAATATTTTCGGGCATGTACCTGTCATTGAGGAGCAACCGGCAGAACCGGAATATGAATACCTGTCGCCATATGTAAGCATATCACACTATGACAATCATTTCCGTCAGGCTGCCGACAGTTTAGAGCTTGACTGGATGCTCATCGCAGCCATAGCATACACAGAGTCACGTTTTGACAGCACTGCCGTATCAAGTGTTGGCGCAAAGGGAGTGATGCAGATGATGCCTAACACGCTCAACGGGCTTGACGTCCCCGACTCATTACATGCCGACAACAGAGTGAACATCCATGCCTCCGCAAGGTATCTTAAATCACTCTACAGAATGTTCCGTGGAGTAAAGCATTCAGACGAGCGCATCAACTTCGTACTGGCATCATACAATGCAGGATACGGACACATCCGTGACGCCATGAGACTTGCCGAGAAGTACGGACACAACAGGAACATCTGGACGGGGAGCGTTGATTCATTCCTTATGAGAAAGAGCATACCAGAATTCTACAATGACAGCGTATGCCGCAACGGAGAGTTCAAGGATTGGAAACAGACCATATCGTTCGTAAACAAAGTACAGCGCAGTTGGAAACGGTTCGCAAGGATGCAGCAGGAATATGCCGACTCCGTGCATCAGGTAATTACGGCTGACACTCTCAAAAAGATTGGCATCAAATAGCATCCAACCGATATACATATAAAAAACCGGCACGTTTCTACAGCGTGCCGGTTTTTTATATTAAGCAACCAATTACTTGCTCAGATTCTCGTGCATTGCAGCTGCAGCACGTCGTCCGTCACCCATAGCAAGGATAACAGTAGCGCCTCCGCGCACGATATCACCACCCGCATATATGAACGGGATAGAAGACTGCATGTTCTCATTCACCGCAATGGTGTTCTTGCGACCGAGCTCAAGACCCTCTACCGATGTAGGAACAAGCGGGTTAGGAGCTACACCTACAGAGACTACTGCCATATCGATATCAATTTTCTCTATTGCACCTTCTACAGGTACCGGTGAACGACGACCCGACGCATCAGGCTCGCCAAGCTCCATTCTCTGGAGAACAATCTGCTTCACACAGCCCTTCTCGTCAGCAATGTACTCAATGGGATTATGCAGGGTAAGGAACTCAACTCCCTCCTCTTTCGCATGCTTCACCTCTTCAAGACGTGCAGGCATCTCAGCCTCGCTGCGACGATAGATGATCATAGCCTTCTCTGCACCCAGACGGAGCGCTGTACGTACAGAGTCCATAGCTGTGTTACCGCCACCGATGACAGCCACACGCTTGCCGATGTGCATTGGGGTATCAGTATCCGGATTTGAAGCATCCATAAGGTTCACACGGGTAAGATACTCATTTGAAGAAAGAATATTTATAGAGTTTTCACCCGGTATATTCATGAAGTTAGGCAGACCGGCACCCGATGCCACAAAGACACCCTTGAAGCCCTCTTCCTGCAACTGGGCGATAGATATTGTCTTGCCCACGACGCAGTCCTTTACAAACTCCACACCCATGGCACGCAGATTCTCGATCTCATGCTCAACTATAGAGTTCGGCAAACGGAACTCGGGTATACCATACTTGAGCACACCGCCAATCTCATGCAGAGCCTCAAAGACTGTAACCGCATAGCCGAGCTTTGCCATGTCACCGGCAAAAGAGAGACCGGCAGGACCCGAACCCACAACAGCCACCTTCATGCCGTTTGCAGGAGCCACCTCTGGAGCAGGCATCTCACCGCTCTCGCGTGCATAATCGGCAGCAAAGCGCTCAAGCGCACCGATAGCCACAGCCTTGTGACCCATCTTCAGGTGGATACACTGGCTCTCGCACTGCTTCTCCTGAGGACATACGCGACCGCAGACAGCAGGCAGTGAACTTGTCATCTTGAGCACCTGGGCAGCCTTTACAAACTCGCCACGCTCGATATTCTTGATGAATGAAGGAATCTTGATGCTGACAGGACAACCCTCCATACAAGCAGGCTTCGGACAGTCAAGACAACGCTGCGCCTCAACAAGAGCCATTTCCTTTGTAAGGCCGGTGTTTACCTCTTCGCGCAGCTTTGTAGCACGGTAAGCAGGCTCAAGCTCAGGCATCGGACAACGTTCGATAGCTGTACGCTCTTTCGGCTTCATCTTGTTACGGAGCTCTACGCGCCAAGCCGCATCACGGTTTGTAAGATCGTCGCGTTCGCTTGCACACTCAACATTCTCAAGTTTCTCAAGCTCATGAGCCTCCTCGGCCTTGAACGAGCCCAAACGCTGCATCATTCCGTCAAAGTCAACCTGATGACCGTCAAACTCTGGACCGTCCACACAAACGAACTTTGTCTTGCCGCCAACTGTTACACGGCACGCACCGCACATACCGGTACCGTCAACCATGATTGTGTTGAGAGACACCACGGTAGGAATCTCATACTGCTTTGTGAGCTTGCACACGAACTTCATCATTATTGCAGGACCGATAGCCACACAGTGGTCTACCTTCTCGCGTTTGATTACACGCTCGATACCCTCGGTAACAAGACCCTTGTCACCGTATGAGCCGTCATCGGTCATGATGATTACCTCATCAGACACCTCGCGTACCTCTTTCTCGAGGATGATAAGATCCTTTGAACGGCCCGCAAGCACAGAAATCACGCGGTTACCCGCCTTCTTCAATGCAGTAGCAATAGGCAACATAGGCGCAACACCCACACCACCGCCGGCACATACAACTGTACCGAAATTCTCGATATGTGTTGCCTGACCGAGAGGACCTACCACATCCGTTATGTAGTCACCCTCGTTGAGGTCACATACGCGGCTTGAACTGAGACCCACCTTCTGGATAACCAGAGTGATGAGTCCCTTTTCCGGGTCGGCATGAGCAATTGTAAGCGGAATACGCTCACCCTTCTCACCTACACGAAGAATCACAAAGTTACCGGCTCTGTATGCCTTTGCAATAAGCGGAGCCTCTACACGCAGACGGAAAACCTTTTCCGAGAACTGCTCTTTTGAAACTATCTTGAACATAGCCAATGTTTTAGTCTATTAAAGTTATTGTGTAACGCAACAGCACCACAATCTTTTTAAAGGTCCATTACGTCTTACCGCGTAACGCAGTTATCGCCTTTTCCCTGTTTAATTATAAAGTTCAATAAAAAGTGGGATAACAAGGCTTACGCCAAGCGAGCTAAACGTAAAGTTTACTTTAACGTTTTACAGCGAGCGCAGAAAAGGCTCGCTGAAAGCAAGGCTTGCGGCAAAGGCGGAAACCGGAGTTTACTAAGCGTAAATGAGGATTTACGCCTTACCGCGTAACGCAGTTATCACCTTTTTAGTGGACTTTAGTCTATAATTTCAAACCCACAATACGGTACCAACGCCGCCGGTATACGTATACCCTCCGGTGTCTGGTTGTTCTCAAGGAGAGCTGCCACAATACGTGGAAGAGCAAGAGCAGAGCCATTGAGAGTGTGGCAGAGCTCGGTCTTCTTGTCGGCATTGCGGTAACGGCACTTCAAGCGATTAGCCTGATAGCTGTCGAAGTTAGACACAGAAGAAACCTCAAGCCAACGCTGTTGAGCCTCGGAATATACCTCAAAGTCAAAACAGAGAGCGGCAGTGAAGCTCATGTCACCGCCACAGAGACGGAGAATGCGGTATGGGAGCTCAAGTTTCTTGAGAAGACCCTCAACATGCTCGAGCATCTCCTTGTGAGACTCCTTGCTGTGCTCCGGAGTATCGATACGCACAATCTCAACCTTTGAGAACTCGTGCAGGCGGTTCAAACCACGTACATCCTTGCCGTATGAACCTGCCTCGCGACGGAAACACTGTGTATAGGCACAGTTCTTGATAGGAAGCTGTTTCTCATCAAGGATAACATCACGGTAGATATTTGTCACAGGCACCTCGGCTGTCGGGATGAGATAGAGGTCATCGAGGTCACAGTGATACATCTGGCCCTCCTTGTCGGGAAGCTGTCCTGTACCGTAACCCGAAGCCGCATTCACCACTGTTGGTGGCATAATCTCTACATAACCTGCCTTGCGGGCCTCATCGAGGAAGAAGTTGATGAGTGCACGCTGGAGCTGGGCACCCTTACCTTTGTATACAGGGAAACCGGCACCTGTAATCTTCACACCAAGGTCAAAGTCAATGAGGTCATATTTCTTTGCGAGTTCCCAGTGAGGAAGAGCGTTTTCAGGAAGAACAGTCTCTGTTCCGCCGGTCTTCTCAACCACATTATCCTCGGCAACAGCACCCTCGGGAACCTCGTCGTAAGGGATATTCGGGATAGTATAAAGTACCTGCTGTAGTTCCTCTGCAGCAGCATCCATTTTCTCCTGCAACTCCTTGGCTTTATCCTTGAGAACTGCAACCTCAGCCTTTACGGCATTGGCCTCCTCAACAGCCTGTGCCTTCATGAGCTGGCCCACCTTTGCTGCAAGCTGCTTGTTCTGCGCAAGGACATTGTCAAGTTCCTGCTGTGCTACGCGACGTGCCTTGTCCAGTTCAAGTACTTTATCTATAGTCTCCTTTGCATTCTTGAAATGCTTTTTCTCTAAGCCTTTAAGGACTTTTTCAGTCTCCTGGCTGATAACTTTAAGTGTTAGCATGTTATATCAGTTTTTTAGTAATCATCAAACAGAGGATTGCCGCAAGGCAATAATTACAAAAGTACAACTATTTTTTATTATTTAATAACATAATGGTGAAATTTTTAGATAATTACAAGACAAATGCAATCAGAGCGACTTATTCCACCTAATAGCATGGACATAAAAAAGGCAACCCCAAGATTGAGATTGCCTTTTAGAGTGTGTTTGACAAGAATAATTAGTTCTTCTCTGCAAAAGGAGCAACAGAAACGTAGCTCTTGTCGTTCTTACCACGCTTGAATGTTACGATACCGTCAACCAAAGCGTAGAGAGTGTGGTCACTACCCATACCGATGTTTGCACCGGGATTGTGAACTGTACCACGCTGACGTACGATGATATTACCGGCTTTACATGCCTGGCCACCCCAGATTTTAACACCAAGTCTCTGGCTTGCTGACTCACGGCCGTTCTTTGAACTACCAACACCTTTCTTATGTGCCATAATACTTAAACTTTAAAAATTAACCGATAATTTCCTTTACTACTAACTCTGTGAACTGCTGACGGTGACCGTTAAGCTTGCGGTAACCTTTGCGACGACGCTTGTGGAAAACAAGCACCTTGTCACCCTTAACCAATGTAGGGTCGATAGTGCGTGTTGTAACGATGTTCTGACCGTCCTTAGACTTGCGAACAATCTTCATCTCACGAACATTGCCGATATAGCAAACTACCTTAGCGCCCTCCACTGTAGGAGCACCTACAGTCACTGCACCGTCATTATCCAACAACAACACGCGGTCAAACTCCACTGTTGTGTCATTCTGAGCACCCTTGATGTGGTGCACGAACAGCTTCTTACCGGCCTCAGCCTTGAACTGCTGTCCATTAATCTCAACAATTGCGTACATTTAATTAATCGCTTTTATTGTGAATTCCGCGAGGTGCGTCCCCTTCGTGAGCACGTCTTCCTCAACCCCTACGGACTAAATCGGGTGCAAAGATAGACAATATTTTTTATTCAAGGAAACTTTTCCGCAAATATTTCTCACCCTGCCATATACAATTATGCACAAAAATGAACCCCAAAGCCAAGCCTTGAGGTTCATCAATGTCACAAATATTACATATTAGAGAGGTAGCGCTCTGCCTCCATTGCCGCACGGCAACCGCTTGCAGCCGCGTTGATTGCCTGACGGTAGTGAGGATCGGCAACGTCACCGGCCACGAACACACCGGGAACAACAGTCTTCACACCGCTTGCATCGGCCGGAACAAAGTAGCCGGTCTCATCGGTCTTCAAGTACTTCTTGAAGACATCGCTATTAGGTTTGTGACCGATAGCAAGGAAGAAACCGTCAATGGCTATATCATAGCGCCTCTCGTCAGCCTCGCCCTTACGCGATACCAGGTGAGCACCCTCAACTCCATTCTCACCGAAAAGGCCTTCGGTGTTATGCTCAAAGAGCACCTCAATCTTTGGATTTGCAAGAGTACGGTCCTGCATAGCCTTTGAAGCACGCAGATAAGGCTTGCGCACGATAAGATACACCTTTGCCGCAAGAGAGGCAAGGTAGTTAGCCTCTTCGCAGGCAGTGTCACCGCCACCAACAACAGCAACCACCTTCTTGCGATAGAAGAAACCGTCACATGTAGCACAAGCGCTCACACCCATACCCTGATACTTGATTTCATCGGGCAAACCGAGATATTTTGCAGCAGCACCGGTAGCCACGATAACGGTATCAGCCTCAATAACGTTACCGTCATCAAGAGTAACCTTATATGGCAACGACTCAAAATCCACGTCAACCACACTGCCTGAACGCACGTCGGCACCCACATTGATTGCCTGCTGACGCATATTGTCCATCAGTTCAGGACCTGTTATACCCTGTGGAAAACCCGGAAAGTTCTCTATAACTGTTGTCTGCGTCAACTGACCACCTGGTTGCATACCCTCGACAAGCACCGGTGACAGATTCGCACGTGACGCATAAATTGCAGCTGTATAGCCCGCAGGGCCTGAGCCGATAACCAAACATTTTGTTCTATCCATAATTATACAATTTAAATTACCTCATATCTATTATTTCAGCTGTCGGGAACGCATTAACAGGACACTCATACTCCTTTCTCCCGAAACTGCATTTTGCTACATAATTATTAAGGAAGACCTCCACCTTACCTTGAGCAGGCATATAAACAAACAGACTCTGCAGACGAGCGGTTTCCTTATCTATCACAAGTTCAAGCCTTTCAACTTCTTCAGATTCTTTTGAGGTAAGCACAACCATCGCCGAAGCACCTTTATCTACAAGAGCCATTGAATAATTCTCCCTGTACTTTTCCATAATATAAAGAGGAGAGAGATTCTGGGCCTCCTCAGAGTCGGCGCCTGTGATATATACCTCATCAATATCTTTCATATAACTCCACTGAACCTTACCGTCGCACCACACCTTCATATTCTCCATAACAAGAGAATAGCGGTCATTATCCAACTTCATCGTACCGTTATCGCTATATACGATGACACCATCATCGTCGTACACTGTATAATCATAATCCATCTGCACAGCAGCATCGGACTTGATGACCGCAACAGCCTTGTCAAGCAGAGCTTCAGCGCTGCCTTGCGCTACTGCCACCAATGGAAAGAGTGCAAAAAACAGAAAAACAATCTTTTTCATCATTCACAAATTTCCTTACAAAAGACTTTTCAAACGGAATTCAAGGTCTGCCTCATCGGAGCATAATACCTGACGTGGCTTGCTACCCTCCTGCTCGCCGACGATTCCGGTCTGACACAACTGATCCATAATACGCCCTGCACGGTTGAAGCCGATCTCCAACTTACGCTGTATAAGCGATGTGGAACCATGTTGGGCAAGCACCACAATACGCGCGGCCTCAGCAAACAACGGGTCTAGCTTGTCGGAACTTATATCGCCGCGCATACTACCGCCTTCACCGCCGCCTTCACCGCTGTCATCAGGTTCAGGCAGAATATAAGCCTGCAGATATCCCTGCTGTTTTGCGATATGGGCGCACACGCGCTCCACCTCTTTTGTCTCCACCAATGCACACTGCACACGCACCGGGTCATTCCCGGCAAGGAAGAGCATATCACCCCTACCCTGCAACTGGTTTGCACCGGAACGGTCAAGGATTGTACGCGAGTCGATTGCCGATATCACACGGAAAGCCATACGTGCAGGGAAGTTCGCCTTGATTGTACCCGTAATGATATTTGTTGTAGGACGCTGAGTCGCAATAATCATGTGTATACCCACAGCGCGCGCCTTCTGCGCAATACGCGCTATCGGCTGTTCAACCTCGCGGCCTGCGGTCATCATCAAGTCACCATACTCGTCGATAATGACAACGATATATGGCATGAACCTGTGTCCTGCTGTCGGCAGAAGCTCCTTGTTCAGGAACTTGTCATTATACTCCTTGACCGAGCGCACCGATGCGAGCTGCAGCAGTTTATAACGGTTGTCCATCTCAACACAGAGCGACTTCAGCGTACGTACCACCTTGTTGACATCGGTTATGATAGGCTCATCCTCACCCTCAAGTTTTGCAAGAAAGTGCTTCTCGAGTACACTGTAAAGGCTCAACTCCACCATTTTGGGATCAACCATCACAAACTTGAGATAAGCCGGATGCATCTTGTACAGCAGAGAAGTGATTATAGCATTGAGGCCTACCGACTTACCCATACCGGTTGCACCTGCAACAAGCAAGTGAGGCATCTTGGCCATATCTACCATGTACACCTCGTTGGAAATGGTCTTTCCCAAAGCCAAAGGAAGAGCCATATCTGTCTCCTTATATTTACGGCTGTTCAGCAGCGAAGCCATAGGCACTATCTGCTTATGTGCATTAGGCACCTCAATACCGATGGTTCCTTTTCCGGGGATGGGGGCCACAATACGTATACAGAGCGCAGAGAGGCTCATTGCAATATCATCCTCAAGATTACGTATTTTTGAAATCCTGACACCCGGAGCAGGAGTAATCTCGTAAAGGGTAATTGTAGGGCCTACAGTAGCCTTAATCGAGCTGATTTCAATACCGAAATTTCTGAGAACCTCCACAATCTTATTGGCATTCTTTGCCTGCTCATCACGGTCGATAGCCTGTGCAGCCTGCTCATATTCATCGAGCAAGTCAAGTGTAGGCGGCTTATAGAAGCTTAGCTCGTCCTTGGGATTTATAGGGCGCAACATATTGCCACCGGTATCATCATCACCTTCGGCTTCCTCCACCTCCATAGCAAGTTCTTCATCAGCCGTCCTGACAGTCTCAGCAGCGGCCCTCCTTGACATCTCGTCAAATTGCGCGGCAATGTCATCACCGGCATCCGTCAAAGGCTCTTCGGGCAATTCTATTACCAGAGAATTGTCATCAAACTCTTCATCATCGCTTTCATCCTCATCGTCGTCGTCCTCTTCATCGTCATAATCATCCTCGTCATTCCCCTCAATGTCCTCTTCATCATCACCGCTCACGTCCGCATTCTCATCATCGCCCTCAGACTCGGGTTCTTCCGGCTCCCCGACACGTTTTTCACGCTCAATAGTAAATTTCTTCTGCAACCAGGGAATAGTCTCTTTTGTTGCATACATCATAAAGAAGAGCAATATCAGAGCGAGCATAAGCACAACACCTACAGGACCGAAGAAGTCCTTAATACTACCAAGCAGGAACATACCATGCCCTCCTCCGGGTGACACATAACCAGCCCCCGCACTCTCCCCGAAAGCAAATGAAAAGAGCAGGGAAAACCACACCATTGCAGTAAGGATAAGGATTGTCCAGCGACGTGTCTTGAAATCATAAATGCGCATAAGCCTTATAGCCCACAACACAAGCAACGGGAACAGCAACACGGCAGCCCAACCGAAGCACTCGTTGACAAGATAATGGGCCAACAACGCGCCTCCGCGTCCCGAGCTGTTCTCTGCAGGCGCATCACCTCCAGCCAATGTAGCCTCCACTGCAGTCTGATCCGCGCCACCAAACGAAAAGAATGACACAAAAGAACTGATAAGGAATACTGCGAATGCCACAAGGAGCATCCCTGCGACAAACTGCACCTTGGGGTTACAGAAAAAGCCCTTGACTGAGCCCCACGTCCCTCCTATCCTTGAAAAGTATCCTCTTTTTTCCTTGATCTTTTTTTTATTTTTCACCATTTTCTGCATCAGATTCTAAAAAAAACAAAAAATTCCCCATACCTGAATAACATCCTTAATGAACATATACCCGAATTCCGCAAGCAGCATCACACACATACGGGCACATACAGGGAATCTTGAATGCAAATATAGCAACAAACGAGCGAGAAACATCAAGCTTGCTTGAATGTTTTTTACTGCGAGTGCAGTCTATATTCGCGGTTTACTGCAAATATAGCAAAAAACGAGCGATAAACACGAAGCTTGCTTGAGTATTTTTCACAGAGAGTGCAGACTATATTCGCGGTTACCGCAAATATAGCAAAAAATGAGCACCACAGACATGTTCATACGCCATTTTTTTGTAACTTCGCGGCAAAATACAAAAGCCAAGGAACAATGAGCGAAAAAGAGGATATAGTTTTTTCACGGAACACGGTGGAGTTCGTCACTGTTGCAGCAGAATTCTGCGCATATGTGGAACGGGCAAACGAGTACTCGAGAAGGGAGTTTTTGGAAACACTCCTAAAACTACTCCCGTTGCTCTACCTAAAGGCACAGATGTTGCCTCAAGAGGAGCGCTTCAGCGACGAAGGACTCGAGGATTTTGTCACAGAAGACAGCTATGAGGTTCTGCGCATGACAATATTCGACATTCTGACCGACAAGGACAGCTATCTTGACGTCTTTGTTGCAGACATGAAGTACAGCGATACCCCTATTACAAAAAGCATATCCGAAGACATCGCTGACATTTATCAAGACATCAAGAACTTTGTATGCCTGTTCCGCCTCGGAATCAACGAGACCATGCACGATGCCGTCATTGAATGCAAGGAGCATTTCGTACAATATTGGGGCCAGACCCTTGTAAACACAATGCGCGCACTGCATGACGCAAGATACAACACCAACGAGGAGACCGAAGAAGAGGATGAGTAACTACAGAGCACACATTGAGAAAAGCGAAATCAGCGGAATGCCTACGGCAACATTCGAAGGGCGCATTATCACCATCGATACCGTAGCCGACACCGACAAGGCCGTAAAAGCCTTATCAGGCGAGAGAATACTAGGCATTGACACAGAGACACGCCCTTCGTTCCGCAAAGGTATTCAGTACGAAGTCTCACTTATACAGCTATCGACTGCCGACACCTGCTTTCTCGTAAGACTTAACCGTGTCGGAATACCGGACTCCCTGATATCACTGCTCGAGAACAAAGAAATAACAAAGATAGGCCTTTCGCTACATGACGACTACCAGGCACTATGCCGGCGCCGCAAGTTCAAGGCCGGTGGTTTCTTTGACCTGCAGAAGCATGTAGGCGAGTTCGGCATTGAAGAAAAGAGCCTGCAAAAGATTTTCGCTATAATATTCGGCAAGCGCATATCAAAAAGCCAGCAGCTCACCAATTGGGAGAACGATGTTCTCACCGACAAGCAGAAGCTCTACGCAGCAACTGACGCATGGGCATGCCTTGAGATATACAACAGATTAGAACAAACAAAATAAGCATAAAATGGAAAAAGCCGTCATTCTCAAACGAGGCAAAGAAGAGTCACTGCGCCGCTACCATCCATGGATATTCTCCGGCGCCATCCAACGCATAGAAGGCAAGCCCGAAGAGGGCGACGTGGTAACTGTCTGCACCAATGACCGCGAGTTCATAGCACGCGGACACGTACAGGTGGGTAGCATCGCCGTAAGAGTACTCACATTCAAGGACGAGCCGATAGACAGGAAATTCTGGGAAGCGCGCATAGCCACCGCATATGACCTGCGCGAAAGGACGGGTATATCCTCACGCGAGGACAACAACACCTACCGCCTTGTACACGGCGAAGGCGATAACCTCCCGGGCCTAATCATTGACATATACGGTGATACCGCTGTGATGCAGGCCCACAGTGTAGGAATGCACGTAAACCGCATGGAGATTGCCGATGCCGTGAAGAAGATTATGGGCGACAAAATCAAGAACATTTACTACAAGTCGGACACCACCCTGCCCTACAAGGCTGACATAAACAAAGACAACGGATATATCATGGGCGGCAACGCCGAGTGTATCTCGACAGAGTACGGACTCAAGTTCCATATTGACTGGCTGCGCGGACAGAAGACCGGATTCTTTGTAGACCAGCGCGAGAACCGCTCATTGCTTGAAAAGTATGCTAAGGGCCGCAAGCTGCTCAACATGTTCTGCTACACAGGAGGATTCTCAATCTACGCCCTGCGCGGTGGGGCAGAAATTGTACACTCCGTGGACAGCTCTTCAAAGGCCATAGACCTGACCAACGCCAATGCAGAGCTCAACTTTCCGGGCGACACACGCCATACAGCATATGCTGAGGACGCATTCGATTTCCTCGACCGCATGGGAAACAACTACAATCTCATTATCCTAGACCCGCCGGCATTCGCCAAACACCGAGACAGCCTGCGCAACGCACTCATAGGTTACCGCCGACTCAATGCAAAGGCATTAGAGAAGATACAGCCGGGAGGCATCCTGTTCACATTCTCATGTTCACAGGTAGTCAGCAAAGAGAATTTCCGCACAGCGGTGTTCACGGCGGCAGCCATGGCAAAGCGCAATGTGCGCATACTTCATCAGCTGACACAACCAGCCGATCACCCTGTGAACATATATCACCCCGAGGGCGAATACCTCAAAGGCTTGGTACTGTATGTAGAATGAAATTGCGTGCAATTTTATCGACGAGTTTTTTTTGCAACAGAAAAACGAGTCAATAAAACAGATATCGACGAGTTTTTTTTGCAACAGAAAAACGAGTCAATAAAACAGATATCGACGAGTTTTTTTTGCAACAGAAAAACGAGTCAATAAAACAGATATCGACGAGTTTTTTTTGCAACAGAAAAACGAGTCAATAAAACAGATATCGACGAGTTTTTTTTGCAACAGAAAAACGAGTCAATAAAACAGATATCGACG
>CALCEC010000061.1 GCA_937900095.1 uncultured Bacteroidales bacterium
TTAAACCACATGTTCCTCCGCTTGTGCGGGCCCCCGTCAATTCCTTTGAGTTTCACCGTTGCCGGCGTACTCCCCAGGTGGGATACTTAACGCTTTCGCTAGGCCACCGACCGTGTATCGCCGGCAGCGAGTATCCATAGTTTACTGTGTGGACTACCAGGGTATCTAATCCTGTTCGATACCCACACTTTCGAGCATCAGTGTCAGTTGCACCCCAGAAGGCTGCCTTCGCAATCGGAGTTCTTCATGATATCTAAACATTTCACCGCTACACCATGAATTCCACCTTCCTCTTGTGCACTCAAGCCCGCCAGTTCCAACTGCACGGCTGTAGTTGAGCTACAGTATTTCACAGCTGGCTTAACAGGCCACCTACGCTCCCTTTAAACCCAATAAATCCGGATAACGCTCGCATCCTCCGTATTACCGCGGCTGCTGGCACGGAGTTAGCCGATGCTTATTCATACGGTACACGCAGACAGGTACACGTACCTGCGGTTGTTCCCGTATAAAAGAAGTTTACAACCCATAGGGCAGTCATCCTTCACGCTACTTGGCTGGTTCAGGCTTGCGCCCATTGACCAATATTCCTCACTGCTGCCTCCCGTAGGAGTCTGGACCGTGTCTCAGTTCCAGTGTGGGGGACCTTCCTCTCAGAACCCCTATCCATCGTCGGCTAGGTGGGCCGTTACCCCGCCTACTACCTAATGGAACGCATCCCCATCCTTCATCGCCGGAGCTTTCATAGTCATGTCAGGCAACCTAACTATGTTATTCGGTATTAATCTCCCTTTCGAGAGGCTATCCCAATATGAAGGGCAGGTTGGATACGCGTTACTCACCCGTGCGCCGGTCGTCTCTCGGGAGCAAGCTCCTTCGAGACCCCTCGACTTGCATGTGTTAAGCCTGTAGCTAGCGTTCATCCTGAGCCAGGATCAAACTCTTCGTTGTAAATTATATCTGTGATACCTCAAAAAGGTATAACTATTCAAATTGTTTGTACTGGCCGGAAACTAATATGTATATCAGATTATTTTTGACGGTTCGTATTTCGTTCCTTACTTTACTTGTAATAACCTCCAACAAAAAAAAAATGTCGAAGGCCACGTTGTACTGCTTGTCTGTATGGAATGTTGTCAAGGATCATCTCGCTTAATCAGTACTGCAACCGTGGTTGCTTCCCGAAAGCGAGTACAAAGGTATAGCAAATTTCTGAACCACAAAAACTTTCCGGAGTTTTTTTTGTAAAAAATCGAACTTTTTTAAACAGACATTGATTTTCAACAGGTTACAAAATGAGATTTTTTAAGGGATTTTTTGCAATAAGCCAGACGAAGCTGTTTAATGTGTAACATAAGCAGCTGCTCCACTGAATGTAATTAGAGGAGCTGTCACGTAGTGACTGAGGGGTTAAAACCACAGGTATTGTCATTCCGACAGTATCCCCTCCAGCTTATGCGCGTCGAGATTGAGCATGAACTTTCCATCACGCGCAGCAGAAATAGAACCTGTTTCCTCGGAAACAACAATGGCTATGGCATCACTCTTTTCGGATATTCCCATCGCAGAACGGTGACGAAGCCCCAACTTCTTTGGAATGTCAAGGTTATGTGAAACAGGAAGAATGCATTGTGCGGCAACAATACGACCATGACGGACAATCATTGCACCGTCATGCAATGGAGCATTCTTGAAGAAAATCGCCTCGATGAGACGTTGACCGACTTTTGCATCTACAGCCTCGCCGGTAGCTATAACATCATTCAGAGAATCCTCTTTCTCGACAACTATCAATGCGCCGACCTTTTGCTGCGACATGCTCATACAGGCCATGACTATGGGCATGATAGCTTCTTTCCCCTTGTCGGAAGCCTTGTCACGCGAAAAGAACGAAGACAGGACGCGCACTTTGCTGTTCGTTCCTATGCGCTTGAAGAAACTCCTCACCTCCTCGTGGAAAATGACCACCAGCGCAATGGTACCTACACTCATCAGCTGATCGAAGATTGAACCCAGAAGGCGCATATGCAGTATTCTTGAGACAACGATCCATGCAAAAAGGAAAACAAGTATTCCGATAAATATGTTGAGAGAACCGGAATCTTTCATAAGGCGGTAGAAATAATATAGCATTGCCGCCGCAAGAAGCATATCGACTATGTCCTTTATTGATATATCCAAAAACATATTATATAATGTGTAAGGTGTAAAGTTTAAGGTTTAACGTGCAAGGTTCCTTTCATTGCCATGAATAATTTTACAGTATCAGCAGCCTCCTTGACATCGTGAACCCGCAAGATGTGTGCCCCGTTCATCAGCGCTGCCATATTGAGCGCTATTGTTCCCGGGAGGGCTTCGGACGGTTGCAAATCAAGCACCTTTGTTATCATGGATTTACGCGAAAGCCCTACAAGCAGAGGCACATCAAGCATCGCAAACTCGCGCAAGTTCTCTAGCATGAAATAATTCTGCTCCACGCTTTTGCCGAAGCCGAAGCCGGGGTCGGCAATGACATCCTTGACACCGCGCTGACGCAGCTCCCAGATTTTTGACGCAAGGCGTTGCAACACCTGTGGCAGGAAGTCCTCGTACTCTACCCTATTGCCGGCAAAACCAACAGAATGGGTAAGTATATAAGGAAGGTTGACTTCGGCTACTGCATCAAGCATACTGTCGTCCCACTCGAAAGCCGAGACATCATTAATTATCGATACATTATGTTCATGTACTATCTCACGCACCACCCCGCCCCGGAATGTATCGACAGAAACAACCGCTTCGGGAAGTTCCTTGTCGAGCAACGACAGTACCGGATGAAGCCTGGCAAGCTCCTCTTCCTGTGACACAGGTTCACTTCCCGGACGTGTGGAACAGGCACCGATGTCAATGATTGCCGCACCGTCGGCAAGCATACTCCTTGCACGTTCAATAAACCTTTCGCCCGACACTCTTGAATCACTATGAAAAGAGTCCGGGGTAACATTCAGTATACCCATCACCAATGGGGTACTTAAATCCAGCAGTTGACCTTTAATGTTTACCGTGTATGCCATAAAACATGATTACCGACAACAAAAGTACAAAGAAAACACAAAAAGCGAAACAACAGACAAAAGCAATCGAAAATTTAGTTTATTTTAGTAAATTCGCCAAAACAGCAAAAATATCAGCCATGAAAATCAACAACAAGCTCGAGTTACAGAACGTACGTGGAGAATATCTGCTCATTCCAACAAATGAAGAGGATGCCGAAGGCGGGAAAATAATCAGCATCGACCCGATAGCAGCCATGCTTTGGGAGGCAACAAGCAAGATGGAGTCTTTCAGTATTGATAACATGATTGGGATTCTGCTTGATGAATACGATGTGGATGAAGCAACAGCACGTGAAGACTGTCTGATGATAGCCGAGTGCTGGAGTGAGATGGGAATAATCGAAGAGTAATGCAAAAATACTCTTTTGTACATTTTTCAGCTGCGCCATAGATGGTGAAGCTGTTGCTTTATTATATAAGGAGAGTAAAGCAAATGAAACGCCTAAAGTACTTTCTTAATTGATTATACCCCTCACCGCTCCGCGGTAGGGCCACTAATTACATTCAGGGGAGCAGCAGCTTACGTCTTGCGCCAATTTTATAAGGTCTTCAGAGTCTTTAAGGTCTTTAAGGTCCTTAAGGTCTTTAGCGGGCACTGCAACCTAAACAACAAACACTACACGTTACACAAAAAACATTACATTAAACATTATAATTACACAACATTCATGTAATGAAAGGTAATACCAATAAAGGAATGGGGCCCATGCGCCCCATTCCTTTATTTAGCCTCAGTAAATTACGTCTGGGACACCTTGACAATGTCACCTTACCGCATCCCACGCGGCGCCACTGATGCGGCGCATCGCGTGACCGACTGCTGGCGACATCGTCTAGCTACTGGTAAAGTAACACCAATAAAAAATGGGGCCACAAGGGCCCCATCTTTTATTTAGTCTCAGTAAATTACGTCTGGGACACCTTGACATCACTCGCATGAAGCGCGTGATGTCGAGCTATTGCTAAAAAAAATGGGGCCACAAGGGCCCCATCTTTTATTTAGTCTCAGTAAATTACTTTACCAATACCTTCTTAGTCTCAACTACGCCGTTAGCGTAAACTGTTACTACTACGTTAACACCCTTAACAGGAGCCGGAACAGCTGCACCGGCTGGTGTGAAGTATGCTACAGAAACAACCTCTGTACCCTCAACGAGGAGGTCAGAAACTGATGAACCTACCTCAGCAACGTAAACGAGTCTCCACTGTGAAGCACCCGGAGCTGCCTCCCAGTAAACGAGGTTACCATTTACACCAGCACCTGAAGCGTGACCACCAGCGTGGAGGTGCAATGTTGTGTTGCCAGCAAGTGTAAGGTTGAATGCAGAACCGCTACCTGGTTTTACCAAGTAATCGCTTGCATACTCTGCAAGACCAATAGCCTGAGAACGGCCTTCTACCTCGCTGATATACATAGGAGCATCCTCACCGCAGATGTATGCACGGATATTGTAGATCTGCTCTGTCTCTTCCTCTGTCATACCGTAGTCAGCAGCATATGGAGACTTGGTGAACTCGAATATGAACTCCTTACCATTGCCGAGCTCCTTCCAAGCGAATGTAGCACCGTCCTCAGAAGCGTAGATAGCCTTCTTGTGACCCTGCTTGCTGAAGAAATCACCGTAAGCAGAAAGGATTCTGTACTGACCCTCCTTCATCGGGTTCTTCTCGAGTGTCTCAACTGTACCGATGTTCTTTGCAAGAGCCTGAGCTATTGCAGCTGCATCAGCATATGCGCTGTCGGCAATGCACTTGAGTGCCTTGTCGTATGCACCCTGGAGGTCACCGAGGCTTGCAACGCAACCCGGATCCTCACCAACCTCAATACCGAGACCGTCAACAACACCAACGAGGTTTGTCAACCAGTAGAAGTCAGGATTGTCCATCTCAACCTTGTAGATAGCCCATTCACCCTCACCGTTAGCCTTGTTGAAGCAGAGTGAGTCACCCCATGTATCAGAGATAGACTCGTCAACAAGAGGAGTTGTAGCAACAACAGGACGAGTAGCGAGACCGTTATGCCAATCCATATAAACTACATATGGAGTATCGTATGAAGCACCCTCAGCGTCAACAACACCGTCATTGTCTGTATCTACGCTGTCAGCAACAGTCTTGAGACCGGCAACCTCCTCATACAATACGAATGTATTCTCAATATTGCCAGAAGCAACGATCTTCAGGTTAGCAGCCTCAGACTCATTGTATGTAGCTGAAACGAAACCTGTTCTCTCTCCAGCCTCACCCTCAGTTGTAGGCCAGTACTTTGCAAGACCAAGATTCAACATCCTGTATGTACCGTCAGCATTCTTTGTAATGCGGTATACAGACTCAGCACGGACTGCTGCAGCAGCGTTGTGGAAACGTGATGTACCCTTGTAGAATGAAGAAGTACCCTCTGCCTCATCCTGCATAACGATAGTACCTGTCTCTGCATCGAACTTGTAAACAGGGTTAGTGTTGAGGAAGCCCTTAACTACATAGAGACCGTCAGTAATCTGATCGATAGCAGTTACCTGATCACCTACAGCTACGTTATAAGGATTCTCAACAAAGAGAAGCGGGTCATAACCTACGTTAGACTCTGTGATGGCAACCTTCTTGGGGAACAAAGATACAGCACCGTTTGAAGTAGACTTGTCACGGCTGTATACCTCGAATGTGAATGAGCTCATAGCCTCTGGGAACTCAAGGTCGATCCAGATGTACTCCTGTGGCTCGTTACCGCTCCATGGAGAGTGATAGTATGAACCTGCAGCCTTACCTGTTGTGCCAACCTTGTCACCCTCACCCCAAGCACCGTCGCAAAGACGAGCAACTGTAGACTCAAAGCCCTCCTGTGTCTCGGTGTAGTTAGCCTCGAAGTTAGCCTCTGTAAGCTCAATCTCGTTACCCTCAGCGTCATAGAGACGGATCTCACCCAAAGCAATCATCGGGAAGTTACCACCGTCACCGGCTGTACCGATGTGACGATCAAGGAATGTCAGACGGATACCCGGAACATTCTTCTTAACATAAATGCTCTGCTTCCAGACAGCGTTGTTGGGATAAGTAGCGCTGAGGTCAGCAGGAATATCTGAAACGATCTCAGGGAAGTTAGAGTAACGGAGTGTTGAACCGTAGAATGTCTCAGCCAAATTCTCAAGACCTTCGTAAGCAGCCTCTATAGCAGAAACTGATGTCAAATCATATATCTTACCGAGAGAAACCTCGAACTCGTCGATGTAAGCACGAGAAGTAGCTGTATAGTTACCCTCCTCGTTACCATTATTAGCATCGTATGCATCCTCGAGCTCACCGAGCATATCCTCATAGTAGAGGCACTTGATGAGAACGTAGTTTACAAGAGCCTCTGTAACTGCATCCTTAGCTGCGAAGATACCTGCGATGTCATTTGCATCGATAGCAGCCTCTGCATCAGCGATAGCCTCCTCAAGAGTATCGCGCTCGCCGTCATCGTAGTCAGCCTCATACTCTGCATACTCCTCCATCTTCTCACGAGCGTCAGCAATTGTAGGATTGATGACGTTCTCACAGATAGATGTTACAGAGATTGGCTCGATAAGGCCATCAGCAACCTTTGCATTGTAGATTGCGAAGCCGAAGTCTACAGGGAGGTGGAAACTGCCTGTCTCATAGTCACCGCTTTCGAGCAAATCCTTCTCTGATTTAGGGAAGAGCTTGAGGTTACCACGCATGTCATAACCAACCCAAAGCTTCAATGGCTCAGCATAATCCTGCCACTCATTGTCAATATACTGGCGTGTAGCGTATGTTGTCAACTCGAAGTCGCCATCCTCGCGGAGAGTAAACTCATACTCGGCAAGATTTGAAGCATTTGCATGAGCGAACTGGTTACCGTTAACACCATTGTAACCGTTTGTCCAGTTGTCCGGGTTTGTATAATATGCACCCATAACCGGCTGGTAGATTACATACTTGCCCTCATTACCCGCGATAAGCTGGATGATGTTGGTAGGACTTGCCACTGTTGCAGAACCTGTACCGTTTGTGCCGCTTTGAAGAGCCGGATAGATATTACCGGGACCTGTGTAAGGATTACCTTCATTATCAGGGTTTGAACCGAACTCCATAGGACCCTCAACATAGAATGTAAAGAACTTGTTCTCACCAGCGAGTTCCTCTGCGCTTGTAACCTGAGCACCGAGTTCGTACTCGTACTCAGCATAGAGCATATCCTCGGTAAATGTCATACCGGGCTCAGAGAGACCTACTACCTGAGGCTTGTTGACGTGCTGGTTAGGACGTGTGTACCATACGAGCTTGAAAGCGTCAACAGTCTCCTCGAAAGCCAACTCGATGTAGTGGAACTCAGATGGTGCGTTATCACTCCAAGTTGAGTGGAAGAAGTTGTTGAGGTTGCCGTCGTTCAAACCGGGCATACCTGCACCGTCGTTACCTGCACCACCCATTGTGTTGTGGTCAGCATTTGAAGTTACGGTGTAATTGATCTGGTTGCCGTCAGCATCAAATACCTGCATCTCGGCCATTGCCCAGCAAGGACCACCACCCTTGATCTGGTTACCTGTACCGGTCTGCATAACGGTGAAACGAACACCTTCAGCGCCCGGTTTCTGGAAAAGTTGTGTCTCGGCACGGTACTGTGTAACAGATGTACCGTCTACATCGTGTGTAATCTGCTCACCGGGAAGTCCCTGGGCAACGGTACGGAACCAGCCCTGAGCCGATACTCCTACAAATGAAGCAAGTGCAAAGGCACATGTCAGAAATAAAGTTTTCTTCATAAACGTAGAATTTAGTTAATAAACAAAAATTAATAAATAATCTCCAAATCCAATATATGTGGGTACAAGTCACAAAAGTGCACAATGCACCCATCATATTACTTTCGGCAAAGATGCCAACATTTTTTCTAATTGCAAACATTTTTTTGCAAAAAATACCGAAAGCAGCAAAAAAAAGCAGAATATAAACTTTTTTAACATCGTAATAAAGATTTAATAAAATAAATATACCTATTTTTGTGAAAATCACATTATAAGGAGAAATACGCTCTTTGACTTAGCCGCAAGAAGCTGCTATCGCATTGGTAAAACGGACGCTCAAAAATCGCGAACCTGTCATCCCGACAGAGCGCAACGACGAGGGATCTCAAGAAGAGGAAATAACAGAGATTCCTCACACAAGGTTCGGAATGACAAGCACGCGAAAGCACGCCGGCAATGTCATCCCGACAGAGCGCAGCGACGAGGGATCTCAAGAACCGAAGATAACTGAGATTCCTCACACAAGGTTCGGAATGACAAAAATATAGTATATACTCCTCTACCGCAAGCGGTCCCCGGGATGCTCCACTTCTCAAGGGGGCATTGCGAGCGGGCAATGTTTGCGACGACAGGTGCTTTGGCACCCAAAGGAGTCTTCAAAGAAGCCCTGCCACAAAGTGGTTGAGGGGTTAAAACAGAGGAGCAGCTAAACAGAAAATACAAACTAAGAAAAGACTCTTTTATAAAAGAGGAAAAAACAATTAACCTAAATAATTAAACTATGAGATTAAAGAATTTACTCTTGACTTTGCTCGTTGCTTTTGTTGCAATGCCTTTGGCTGCGCAGCTACAGCACGGTAAAATCTACCGTTTCGTCAACAAGGCAGACACAAATATTGCCATGGAGGCATCGTCTACCACCGACATCTACGGAACAGCAAAGAGCAACAGGTATTCACACCTTTGGCTTGCTGAGACACACCCGAACAACAGCGGTGCATGGTCACTGCGCAGCTTGGGCAACGGCTTGTATGTAACTCCAAAAGGCACAAGTACAATGTGGACTTTCAGTTCAAAGCCTTCAAGTAACACTGTACTCTACTGCCATAACACAAGTGGCAAATACTACACACTCAACTCTGCAAACAACTCTTCAAGCAACACCTGCATGCACTATGCGACATCACAGGGCGGTGCAATCGTAGGTTGGAACACAGGTGCCGACGCTACACACTGGACTCTTGAAGAGGTTACTATTGACGAGGCCGAGCTTCAGGCAAACTGGGACCAGCTCAATGCGTTCAACGCGGCTCTCACCGACGAGTCTGTCGCAAAGTGTGAGGCTGCACTCGCAAACATCTTCACCGACAAGGCTTGCACTGCATTGAAGAAGAATTTCGCAAGTGTAGCAGCCATGGAGGCCGACGCTGACTACAAGGCTCTTCCTGCCGAGCTTCAAGCTATGGTAAGGAAGGTTTACACAGGCGACTGGAGCGAGGACAACCTTGATAGCAGCAAACCGGGATGGGACAGCGAGCACGCTAAACGTTTCCGCATCCAAAACATCGAACCGTACAGTATTGCTGGTGAGGTGACTGAGTATTTCGGCATCAACGCACACATCAACATGGATAACCCATTGGGTATCACAGGTAACTACCGCCAGCATGTATACATCATTGTTGAGGGCGAAATCAAGAGCGGCGCAGAGCTCTATCTTGGTTCACTCGTGGGCCACGGCCTGCTCAACACATACGAGAACGGCATAAGACTGAAAGAAGGCTTGAATGTCATTCCTTTCCACGCAAACGGCAACACTCTCTACATCAACTATGTTGTACACACATACCAGAACGGACAGTTCGTCAACCCGCTTGACGGCTACAGCGACATAAAGGTACATGTTGCCGGCGGTAATGTCAACGGTTACTATAACGGAGTAGGTGACTGCCTGTGGGGCGAACCTGACGATGACGACGACTGGCAGTACTATGAGGACCGCACAAATACCGAGAGTGCAACAATCCTAGGCAAACGTCAGATTCTCCACTTCACAATGTGGCCTACAGTCGTTAACGGCGAGAACGGTACATATACCGAAAACAACTGCATGTCACTTTACCTCCCCGACAACATCAGCGTTCCAGCAGGAACACCTGCAAAGCAGAAGGTAAATACCATGCTTGAGGCTTGGGACAGAATCCACCTTTCAGAACTTGCCACAATGGGTCTTTTGAGCAAGGCCGAGATGGACTCACTCAACAACCTATACCCACGTATGGGCAAGGATTGGAAACCAGCCGGTAATATCTACGACTACAGCGAGGCTATGTACAAAAACCAGGGTGGCCGCGACTACAGCAGATATTTCAACCACCATGGTATCGCGCTCGGAAACTTCAGCGGTTACATGAGCGGCGGCTGGAGAAACTGTAACTACAACCAGAACACTATGGGTAGCATCATCGGTGAAATCGCAGCTGAAGCCGGCCCTACATGGGGTCCTGCCCACGAGATAGGCCACCAGCACCAGAAGGTGTTCACCGTAAACGGTCTTACCGAGGTTACGAACAACATGCACTCAAACATTGCCGTATGGTACATGGGAAAGGGTACATCACGTGTAAATGGCACCGAGGGTAACCTTGCGACTGTATACGAAAACTTCAAGAAAGGAAACCACTATCTGTTCCATGCACACAGCAACGGCTCACAGAACCTTTGGTCACAGACACAGATGTACTACAGACTGTGGATGTACTACCACCTCACAGGTCACAAGACCGATTTCTTCCCCACTCTGTTCGAACTTAACCGTAAAGACAGAATGAGCAGCAACAACCTCGGTTGGATTGACGGCAAGGGCCATGCAAGCGGTACGGCAAGTATGCTCAAATACTACAAGCAGGCATGCCAGGCTGCAGGCGAGGACTTGACAGAGTTCTTCCGTGCACACGGTTTCTTCTTCCTGCTCAACCAGAAAGAGCGTGGTGACTACTCAACAAGTTTCTACACACAGACACAGTCTGAGGTTGACGCAGCCATCGCATGGGTAAAGGCTCAGGGCTACCCCGAGAACCTTGCTCCTATCTTCATCAACGACTGCGTTGCTGTTGCATCATACAGCCATGACGGCAAGACAAAGCGCTCTTATTGGGATCCAGAGACCGGTAATGGCAGAAACGCCAAGATCGGTATGTACACCGATCTCATAGGTGAGAGTGCAAAGGCCGAGGGTTACCTCTACAAGCTCAGCGGTTCTACGCTGAACATCCTTTCCGAAAATGCATCGGGTGCTATAGGTTTCGTTGTATACAGCGATGACGAGCTAGTAGCCTTTACAAACAACTTCAGCGTTACGTTGCCTGTAACAGCCGTGAAAGTGAAGGTTTACGCAGTCCAGGCAGACGGAACAAAGGTGGAGATGAAGAGTGCTGCAGAGGGCGGTACCGAGGAGCAGCAGCTCAGCGCCATGACATCGGCGATCAGTGCTGCGACGTCACTGCTTGCGAGCACAACTGACGACGGCAAGAACGTAGGATACTACTATGAGGAAGAGGTTACTTACCTGCGCGAGCTCAAGGCTGGAGCCGAGGCTGCAAAGGATGCTGCAGACCAGAGCGTACATACATACGGTGAGTGGGCAATGCTCCTCAACGACGAGATTGCAAGATTGAGAACCGACAAGAGCGCTTTCGTACGCATCAAGCCCGGCAACATCTACCGTATCACAAACAACGCAAGCAGATCCCTTCGTCTGGGTTACCACAACGGTGCGCTCAAAGGCACAACAAACGCAGAGGCTCCTGCTGCCAATCCCAACTGCCACTGGGAGTTTGTGTCTACAGGCGTCGACAACGAGTTCTACATGAAGAATGTCGGTAGCGGTCTCTTCATCACCACTATCGACAACGAGGGTGCAGCAATCACTTCACCAAATTCTGTAGGTTCAGCAAAGTTCACTGTAAGATACTCTGACGGCAAGCTCAACTTCATGTGCGCCAACAATGCATCCAACTCTATCAGCCTTGGTAGCGGAAATGCTGTTGTAGGCGGCGAGGCTAGCGCAACAAAGTCTATGTGGCTTGTTGCTTTGAACGAGGACAATGCATCGGAGGCTGAAAAGGCACAGCTTGAGCAGCTCATCAATAAGGCGGCTCTTGTGCTCAAAGAGCTCGAGAACAAGGAATACGTAACCGTATACGCCGACAACCTCACAGAGCTTACAACAGCTCTTGAAGCCGCTGAAAAGGCTGCCGAGCAGAATATCGACACGACGATAAACTACAGCAAGTACATCGACGCAATTGAGGGTGCTTTGGCAAACCTTGACGGTGCATACGTCATTGTACCTGTACCAAGCAACAACAATGTTACATACTGGTACTACGTCAAGGATGTCGAGAATAATGTATATCTCAGTGCCAACGAGTCTTCTTGCGACCTCACCGAGGAAATAGAGGAAGGAAACGCAAGTTTCCTATGGGGCTTTATTGCTACCGGCAACGAAGGTGGGTATAAGGTTTACAATGCAGCTACAGGCAACGCCCTCTACACCGGCACAACAAGCCGTACACTGCTGACAACAGACGGCGCAGCCGATGCTACTCCTTATACATTCACACCAAACGAGGAGAACAAGGCTCTTGTTATTGAGAGTGACGGCAAGTATTGGTACAACCAGAGAAATGCAGCACGACTATACAGAAGTGAGGGTTACTGGAAACTTGAGCTTGCGGTTATAAAGAGCGGTGACGTGACATCAATCGAGGAGATCGGTGCCGAGAAGGTTGCAGAAGGCATCTATGACCTGACCGGACGCCGCATCGAGCAGATTGTGAAGCCTGGTGTCTACGTTGTAAACGGCAAGAAGACAGTTATCAAGTAAGACACTTTTACCTTATTATAATCCAAGGAGGGGCGCACAAGCGTTCCTCCTTGTTTTTTATTTAACGTGAAAGCTCAAGACATAACCGTCATCCATGCCTGAACATAGTGAAGAAACGGTCAACACAAAGATTCATCGTCGCTTCATCGAAACGGCAAGTACGGCAAATTACAATACTTATTGTTGTATCGGACTCCTTTAGATTATTATATAGGGCTCACGTCAAGAAGCTGTATAAATCGACAAGTTTTTTGGAGATTTATACAGCTTTATATTGTTTTTGTCCGTTTATTCCGTATCTTAGCCCTGAATAGGCCGGTTTCTGCCATAAAGCATCTGCGCGATAAACAAAAAACTTACAATATGAAGCTTAAATCTTTACTTTCATCATTGATTGCCATGCTTGCCTTTACAGCATGGGCACAGTCATCATCTGACCTCATCAACAATGCGGCCAGATACTACGCCGAATACAAGAATCTTTTCAAAGACGAAATCTGTACCGAGTTGAAGGACGCTTACAACGCCATGAGCGAGGAACAGTTCCTCACATATCTCGGAGGATACCCACAGGAGCTTGTCAACCTTGCGCTCAAGGTAAAGAACAATACCTGGGCCGAATACGAAAAGGATTTCCGCGTTGCAGACTACAAGCCATACAGCCCTGCATACGAATGGGGAATGAGCTACCTGAAGTGCAACCCTTACAGCGACCTGAACAATCCCACAGGAATCGCATGCAAGCAGGGTGACATTGTACTGCTTTTCCTTGACAAGCAGGTAAAGTTACCGGCTAGAATCGGTGTAACAGAAGTCATAGGCAACTCCATCTACGGCAGCGGAGAGACATATCTGACAAAAGGTATGAACGTTTATGTGGTTAATAGGGACTGCTCATTGTTCATAAGCTATGACGTGGAGACCAACTCCTCGGATGATAGCCCAAGACTAGCCGATTATCCCGACGTAAGGATACACATCGAGGGCGGTAGAGTCAACGGCTATTTCAACAAGAGCCGCCACACGAACGAGGACTGGGTGAAGATGCTGGGCAGCATCATGACAGACGAGATTGTCAATGTCAAAGGAGACGGTGTGCTGTTCCACATGCACCGCGACCGGGTAGCAGCGGTGTGCCCCGACAATATCTACGAATCCATTGACTGGTGGGACACCATCGTACAGTGGCAGAAGGAGCTGATGGGCGCTACACAGTACGCCGACCGCTGGAACAACCTCATGATGTGCTGTGACGGAGAGGGACAGTACATGTTTGCCACATGGTACTACACATACTATGAGTACAGCACCCTTAAGGACGTGCTCCCGTATGAGGCCGTAAAGGCAAACCCCGGATATCTTTGGGGACCGGCACATGAGATTGGACACATGAACCAGGGACCTATAAACATTGTATCGTGCACCGAAGTCAGCAACAACCTCTTCGCGAACATGGTTGTACAGCGCTTTGGTAAGACAACCACACGTGGCCAAAAGATGGATGTGTGCTATGACGACTGGTTCAAAAAAGTCCCATTCCCTCTGCGCAGCGAGGTATTCAGCAAGACACGTATGTATTGGCAGCTCTATCTCTACTTCCATGAGATTGGACACGACAAGACATTCTTCCCAAGACTGTTCGAGCACCTGCGCAAGAATCCTATGAGCTCAACGAGCGGCGTGAACGGCAAGTTCAATCAGTTGCGTTTTGCCGAAGCGTGCTGCGAGGTAGCACAGATGGACCTGAGCGAGTTCTTTGAAGTGTGGGGTTTCTTTGAGCCAATGTACAACGCCCACGTAGGAGACTACAATGACTACTATGTAACACTCTCCAGCACAGATGCCACTGACAGCCGTCTAAAGATGGAAGGATACAGCAAGAAAGGCGGCCACCTGATGTTTCTTGAGGACCGTGTGAAGCCCTCGAAGAGAGGCGACGGCGTGAACGGTTACCGTGCCGACTGGAACGATGAGGTTCCTGTGGGCTCGGCCGGTGATGTCGGACAGT
Organism: uncultured Bacteroidales bacterium; assembly: GCA_937900095.1. Taxonomy (GTDB): domain Bacteria; phylum Bacteroidota; class Bacteroidia; order Bacteroidales; family Bacteroidaceae; genus HGM04593. Next base: position 14,740 of record CALCEC010000061.1, read on the forward strand.
GGGAAGACTATCTTGACGAGAGCGTAAAGGCCGACGGCTACGTGTATGCATTGTCATCGGGTGCGGTAGACATTCTGCTAAAGGAGAATGCCGGCGGTGCGGTAGGATTCAAGGTTTACAACAACAAAGGCAAACTAATTGGCGTATCGAACCGATACAAGATCAAGATTCCCACCGGTTACGGATACAGCAACATTCGAGTGGTGGCCGCACAGGCTGACGGAACAGATGCAGAGATACCGTCAGCCATTGAAGCCGGAACTGAGGAGCAGCAAATGGTAGCCCTTGAAGCTATCATGGCAAGCGCAGAAAGCATCATAGCTCGTGTCTCAACAAACGGCAAAGATGTGGGCAAATACCGGGAAGAGGCTGTAGCATCACTGCGCAGCATCCTTGAGAACGCAAAGGAGGCATACGAGAACAAGGACCAGAGCACATTCTCATATGGTCAGTGGGCTGAATTCCTGAGCAAAGAGATAAACAGGATCATTGCAGACAAGAACTCCAGAATACTTATTCTTGACAAGAACCACTATACTCTTGCTAACAGGTCATCTACTGCCATAGGCCTTGGCTACTACAACAACAAGATAGCAGGAGTAAAGATAGCACAAGTCCCCAACAATAGCGACGACCGTAGATGGGTGTTTGAACCTACCGGCAAAAATGATGAGTTCTACATAAAGAATGTGGGTACAGGCCTGTACATCACCACTATCTCAAAGACACAGGCAGCCACTATGACTGCTACTGAAAACAGCAATGCGGCAAAGTTCACGGCTGTTTACAATGATGACGAGACTGTATCGTTACTTTACAACAACGACAAATCAATTGCACTCAGCCTCAACAGTGACAACAGCACAATCATCGGCGGTTATGCGAACGAGAACAGAGGCAAATGGCGTGTAAAGCTTGTAGTGGACAACAACACAGGCATTGAAGGCATAGAGGAGGTCGAACCCGTGTCAGAAGGTACATACGACCTCACTGGCCGCAAGATTGATGACATAACAAATCCCGGCATTTATATCATCAACGGAAAAAAGGTTTTTGTAAAATAGAAGATTAACAGAATGGGCCAAAAGCCTATATAAAGACGAAGCGCACTCCGTGGAGTGCGCTTCGTCTTTATGTAATGTAGCTGTGATTACTGTCTGGGAGCAACGAAACGGTAAAGGTTACAACCTATGAAATTACCTATGACAAGGCAGGGATAAAGCACTGCAACCTCTGCCAAATGGGCTGCTGTATAAGCTGTAGGGACTGTCAAATAGTAGAACGCATCGGCAAGACAGTGGGGGAAACCGCAATAGATGAAGAGCGGCACGCCAAAAAGCAGTGTCAGGGACTTGCCTTCACGGGCAAATGTCACCACCGTTGTCATTATGAAGCCGCAGCCTATCGCCAACAGACCTGCACGCACCGGACCTATTGCCAGACGAGACTCAAGAACTCTCTGCGCTGCTGCGCCAAGTTCTATGGACGACATACGTGTAAGCAAAGATATAAGAAGACAGCCAACAATGTTTCCCAGAAGAATCAAAAGCAGTTCGCCTATAGCCTTGAGCCAACGTGAACGGCCGTCCTCATAACGCAACGGCACAAAACCTGCTGTTCCGGTGTATAGTTTCAATTTATAGTTTACTACTGTGAGCAGACCGAACGAGAACATTACTGCTCCAAGAACCTCAAGCCCTTTAGCTGTGCAGGCAAGATATCCCCACCCTGCAATAGCGACTGCTATTCCTGATAGGATAGCGGAACGGAAAGTCGATTGTGAGTTCATTTTTATCTTATTTCATAATTTACAAAGGATTATATCACACATGACGACCGGAGTCGGAAATCATTGTACGCAGTGCCTCATTGAGGGCACGCTCCTCCATCAGCTGCTCAAGAGGGATGTGCATACGGTAGTTCCACATGTGGTCGCGGTTGGATGGTATGTTTATACGCTCGTCATCAGGATTGTCACGGCGCAGGCGCTCGTCCATAGCCATCCAGTCCTGCCATGCAAAGAGTGCAAAAGCCGCAGGTGAGTGCAGATGCTGTTGCAGAATAGCACGCGCAACTCTACCATCCATTTCAGCCGGAGCTTTACCATCAAAGCCCAGAACATTGTTATAGAACTGCTGCGACATGGCCTCATCTTCACGCCACCAACCACGCAGGGTACTCATATCGTGAGTAGAAGGGGTTGCCACAGAAAGGTAAGGATAGGACTCGGGACGAGCGAAAGCCTCACCGTAAACCTTGGGCATACGCTGTATCTCGAGCGAGAGAATCTGAAGATTCCTCATAGTCCAGGGGACACAGGCCGGAATCATGCCGAGGTCCTCTCCACAAGCTGTCATTGTGGTAGAAAGGAGCAGAGGCGCCAGTTTGCGCATTCCCTCGTAATACCAGAACATTGTATGACGGTTGTAGAAATAGTCCTCATAAAGGTGATCATATGCTATACGGTCACCGAATTCAAGCTGTCCATAAGCCTCGGTATCGGCACCAAGGATGCGAGGCACAAACTTGTCGTTCTCGTTGAGGTCACGCATGAAGAGCACATTGCCGTACAGTCCGAGCAGTGTCTTCTTGAGCGGTTCGGAGAGTTTCGGTGTGCGCTCATAAATATAATAGGCAAGTGTATTGGCATTCTCGATTTCGGGACGGAAAGTATAGGTGCCGTCGGAGTGTTTGTCAAGGAAAGCCTCGGCTATAATACGTGCCTTACGTGGAAAAAGTTTCTTGAGAACATCCTCGTCAATATATGGACGGGTGTGTTTCTGCTCATCGAATTCAAAACCCGTAGCCTCAATCTCTGCCTTTGTCAATGGCAAGTTTGGCGAGAAGCTACCGGCAAGGCCGCTCTTTTCAGTACGTGGAATCTCCCAAATGCGGAAGAAACCGAGCACATGGTCAATGCGGTAGGCATCGAAGAACTTGGACATATATTGCAGACGGCGGCGCCACCAGGCATAACCGTCAGCAGCCATTGCCTTCCAGTTGTATGTAGGGAACCCCCAGTTCTGGCCGTCAGCCGAGAACATATCAGGCGGTGCACCTGCTGATACCTGCAGATTGAACTGCTCCCTGTCGCACCACACGTCAACACCGTTGGGCGCCACACCGATTGGGATATCTCCCTTGAGAGCCACACCCTTGCTGTTGGCATATAGATGCGCCTCGTTGAGCTGCGTAAAAAGCAGGTACTGCACATAGCTGTAGAACTGCACTTCACGCACAGCATCGGAATACTCAGCCTGCACGCGTTCCCAGGTTGTATTGTCATAATAGGGATAATCCTTCCATTCCCATATATTACAATGCAGACGTGTAGAGAGGAAACGGAAGATGCTGTATGGCTTTAGCCACTGCTCCTGCTCCTTTTCAAAAGTACGGTAACCGTCACTTGAAAGAACCTCAGAACCCACTTCGTCGAAGAGCTCGCGCAAATACGTTATCTTGAGTCTGTAGACCTGTGAATATTTCACTACAGACATCGCATTGAGTTTCTCGCTCTCCTTACGGTAGTAGGCATTACGTTTGTCGCTTGCCAATGAAGGGAGAACGGACATATCGGCATATATCGGGTTCAACGCAAACACCGACACGCAGTTATATGGATAAGAGTCCTCATTACCGCCACAAACCGTTGTATCATTAACGGGTAAGAGCTGCAGAATCTTCTGACCCGTCAACGCCAGCCAGTCGGCAGCGAGCCTTATATCTCCAAAATCACCGATACCCCACCCGTGTGCAGAGCGCAAGGAGAAAAGAGGAAGCACGGTACCGGCTACACGCAGCTGCGGAGAATCGAACTTGAGTTCGTCGAGCTGGTAGAAGTAGTTTGTGGCAGCCTCAAAATCAGGAAGCGTAATACGGCGGTTGTTGCCCTCTTCCCAACGTACACTGCCGTCCTCACCGACTGCAATGAATTTATAGTAAATACATCCGCTACTTATGGAGTCTACATCAAAAGTGACACTCCAACGGTTAGGTACACGCTGCTGCATGGGCAAAGACTTGGCGGGGTCCCAAGTACCGAGGACACTGTTATCACCGACAAGATAAAGGCGCTCGCCCTTACGTAGGCCAGTCACGTAAAGCGAGAAGGTTACGCTACGATTGTACCAGTTGATGGACGGTTCGTCAAGTACAAGCCCACGCTCGTCAAAGAAGCGGAACAGGTTGGTCTGTTCATAATAGCCTGCAGGAGACTCAAGCCACATGTCATAGACAACATAGTTGCGGTTGACACAATTGAAACGGAGCCTGTGAGGGGTATATGCCCACTCATTAGCAACACTCTCGCCATTCAACAGGAGTTCGTAACCGTAGAGTATGTGGTCATACTCCTCGCAGACATCCATAGAGCCATACCACCAACCGGCCTGTATCTCACGGAGTGACAATACACCGTGAGTGACGTTACCGTTATCATCAAGGGAGTAACGCAGATAGACAGTTCCGCCCTCGGGAGCATTGTAACGTATATTGAATTCTAAAGATTTCATTATGATTGACTACTGTTTTGGGAATTATATGCAAAAAAAACATTAAAAGCCATTAAGCCTTGCGAAAATACAAAAAAATATGAGTGAGACAACATTTTAGCATACTATTTTTAACAAGCAACTTCTTGCTCAAATGACAACAGGCACAACAACATAAAAAAAGTAAAACAATAAGACAAGAAGGCAAAAAGACGTTTATTTTATCATCAAAAGTGAGGGAGAATATTCTCTTTTGTAAACCAATCGGTTATTTGTAAGCATCTTCTTTGAAAAATAGAGGAATTTAAACTACTTTTGCACATTATGCCGTATTAGGCAACATACACAACAACCAACATGAACTTCAGAACAACAGCCATAAGAAGCGCGTTTACAATAATATTGTTGCTCATAGCCTTAGGCGGTGCCTTTGCGCAAAAGAAGCAAAACGGCAAGGCAAAACCCTTCACTCTGGTCATTGACCCGGGACACGGCGGTGTTGACCCCGGTGCATTGGGCAAGAATGCCAAAGAGAAAGACATCAACCTGAAGGTATCGAAACTCCTTGCAGAAATGATTGAGGAGGAATACCCTGAAGTAAAGATTATCTTCACACGCAAGACCGATGTGCAGATTCCGCTTGTACAGCGTGCAAATATTGCAAATAATGCGAATGCCGACCTGTTCATATCCATACACTCCAACGCATCAAAGAACAGGAGCGCAAGAGGATGCGAGACCTTCACGTTGGGAGCAGGGAGCAATGCGGAAGCGAAGGCTGCCGCAATGTACGAGAACGAGGTAATTCTTTCGGAGGACAACTTCGAAGAGATATACAAAGGATTTGACCCGCGCTCAAGCGAGAGTTACATAATTTTTGAACTTATGCGCGGGAAGGACATGGAACAAAGCGCCGAACTCGCGCAAATGGTACAGAGGGGAATGGTCAAGAACAGCAAGCTCTACAACAGAGGCGTGTCATCGGCCGGTTTCCTTGTACTACACAGGACCGTAATGCCAAAGATTCTTGTGGAGCTGGGCTTCATAAGCAACCGCGATGAAGAGAGGTTCATAGCTTCCAAAGAGGGGCAAAAGAAACTTGCCAAAGGTATATTCGAGGGATTCTCGGAATACTACAGCCTTTACGGCAAACAGCAGAGCAGCAAAAGCACAAAAAATATCGGAAAAAAAGTCGAAAAGGAGAGCAAGATAGACGATACGTCAGAAAACAGGAACGATGTACATAGCGGTACACCGGTATTCAAGATTCAGATATTTGCGACAGACAAGAAGCTAAAGAAAAACGACAAACGCCTCAAGGGTGTAAAGGCCGACTACTACAAGGAAGGAAGCTGGTACAAATACACATACGGCGAATGCAAGGATTACAACGAGATTCTGAAAAAGAAAAAAGAAATCTCAAAAAAATTCAGTCAGGCATTCATAGTAGCCTTCATTGACGGCAAGAAGGTGAACACAAACGAGGCAATCAGGATTTATAAAGAGAAAAAAAAGAAATAATATATAAGACATGAAGAATAAGACATTGGCACGTGAATTGTGGGTAGGTTTTTTGGGTATACTTTCTTTGGTTATAGTATATCTTCTCATAAACTTCTTCAAAGGCGTCAACCTTATTGACGAAGGAGACAACTATTACGTGAAGTTCGACAATATCGGTGAGATTGTAAATTCAAGCCCCGTTTTCATCAACGGCTACAAGGTCGGCAACGTTCAAGACATCGACTACGACTTCAAATCCCAGGACGGGGCATTCGTGCTGATAACTGTGGATAACAGGCTACAAATTCCGGAGGGCAGCATTGCCGAAATTGAGACAGAGCTGTTAGGAAGCAGCACGATAAACATAAAGCTGGCCAATGGAAACAAATTCATCGCAGCAGGTGACACACTTTCGGGAAGGCTGAACAGCGGTGCCATGGGCGAAGCAGCAAAAATGATTCCGACATTGAACAACATGCTCCCAAAGGTTGATTCAATTCTGTTGTCACTCAACACCATACTATCCAATCCTGCAATAAACAACACGCTCAACAACGTGGAGCAACTGACAGTACAGCTCAACAACACATCGGCAGAGCTTAACAAGATGCTCAAGGGAGACATTGCGACAGCCGGTGAAAAGCTTGTGGCGCTTGAGGACGAGATGCTGGAGTTGTCGGCAAAACTCAACGAGATTGAGTACCAGAAGATCGTGGTTTCACTTGAAGCTTCGCTCAACAATATCGAGCAGCTGACTGCCGCGCTGAACAACGGTGAGGGCACGGCAGGAATGCTCCTGAAAGACAGCACACTATACACAAAGCTGAACAACACCTGCGAAGCTGCAACAGCACTGCTTGAGGACCTCAAGGAGAACCCCAAGAGATATGTCCATTTCTCCATTTTCGGAAGGAAATAAGACAATAAGACGTATAAACAGCATCGGCAGGCCGTTGGGCCTGCCGATGCTGTTTGTATATCGCTTTCACTTGCTTACCAGAAACCACTCCTTGTACAGCAAAGCCCCGTGGCGGTCATACATATTGAGCAGATAGCGCCCGGCAGGTAATGAACCGACATTCACGACACGCGAGTAACGGGACTGCCGCACACGACGGCCATAGATATCCACAATCTCAAGACGCGTGCCCCAGGATTGCGGCAACGGCAACAACAGTTCTTCAAGAAGTTCAGAACTGCCACTACCAACCGACAATGGTTCACTCTCCCTTCCATAAGCATCGACAGCCGTAACGGCAAGTGTCAAAGCTTTGAAAGAACGGCAATGCCATACAAAAGAGCAATCGGTGAGCCCCGAGGCGAGGAGATTGTTAATGTTACCTACATCTACGCTGTCACCCAACGAACCGTAAACATTATAACGCACGGCAGGCTCACCCTCACGCGAACCGCCACCAAACCAACTTATAGCAAAGGTGCTGTCACTCCTCAAGGAGCCTTTTAGCAGCGGAGCTGAAGGGACACTCCCCTCACCCCACCACATTGGCGGGACAAAGGCAGGAGTCCTGTTCGCGGACTCATATACGGCACGTGCGCCGCTCTTGCCGTCGAGCAGATGCCCGGTGCGGAACATTATGCTGCCCGCTGTGCCGGCACTGCGTGAGGTATGCAACTGGCGTTCAATCTCTACGGGACGCCACCCGCCATACTCCGGCAACAGACGGTAAACGCCTATTCCCGGTACAATGTGACGGCCAAAGGAATTCTCCTGCCAATCGAGGACAAAAGGATAGAAATTATTGCCGTTGAAATAAAGCATGGGAAAAAGCGCATCCATTATACCCTCACGCATCCATGCCTGAGCATCCTGATAGACAGCATCATAGGCATTCCAGCCGAGTGAGCTGTAACGGGTGAGATCACTATATTTACCCAACGGTGCACAGCTGACACGCACCCATGGCTTCAACGCCTTGACACTGCTGTATACCTTACGTGCGATATCCGTTATATTGGCCCTGCGCCACGCAGCAAGCGAAAGTCCCTTGCCGTGCTTGCGGTAGAGAGCCGCATCGGGGTAACCGTTGGTGCGGTCGGGGTAACGTACATAATCGAGGTGTATGCCGTCAATATCATAGTTCTTCACAATTTCCTCAACAAGCGACACTATATAGCCGGCCGTTTCCGGATTGCCAGGCTCCATGTACCACTGTCCCTTGAAGTGGGTACAGAGATCGCGACGACGGCGCGGAAGAGCATTCTTGCCCTGACGGCGCACATAATCGTCCTTGCCCACAGGCAATGTCACAAGCCATGCGTGCAGCTGCATTCCGCGTTTGTGACACTCCTCTATTGCAAAAGCAAGGGGATCATATAACGGAGCCTTGCATGAAGTGCCTGTGAGAAGACTCGCGAAAGGCTCTATTGCAGAGGGGTAGATGACATCACCGCGAACACGGGTCTGCAACAGCACCGTGTTGATATGAAGTGCCTTCAACGAGTCGAGGATTTCAACAAGCTGCGCTTTCTGCTGCTCGGCTCCCGCTGCATCAGCGGCAGGCTTCCGCGGCCAGTCGAGGTTCTCTATTGTAGTGAGCCACACGGCACGGTACTCATATTTTGGCGGCACAACACCTTGCGCCGCCGATGAGAGTGCCTTAAAAAGGCAAAATATAATAAATATAACACTTGTCACTCTTTTCATCTTCCCACGAATCAAAATAATCACAAAAACAGTGAAAGGCGGGAGGGAAGCATCAAATTTGCTTGAATGCTATCCCGAGCCGCATCCTATTTTCGTGCGTTAAGCACAAAGATACATTTTTTCTCTGTTTTTATAATAAGGTTTCCGATTATTTTGTAACTTTGTATGTTCGGTAAAACAGAAAGCGCCCTTTTGGGGTTGCATTTATTTGGAGATAATACATCAACTCATAAATTATTGTGTTATGACAAAAGCAAAAAAATTCATCACTTGTGACGGAAACCAGGCGGCAGCACATATCGCCTATATGTTTTCCGAGGTAGCTGCTATCTACCCTATCACTCCATCGTCAACAATGGCTGAATATGTTGATGAGTGGGCAGCACAAGGCCGTAAGAACCTCTTCGGCGAAACCGTATCGGTACAGGAAATGCAGTCAGAGGGCGGTGCTGTAGGTGCACTTCACGGCTCATTGCAGGCCGGTGCCTTGACCAACACATTCACTGCTTCGCAGGGTCTGTTGCTGATGATTCCTAACATGTACAAGATTGCCGGCGAGAAATTGCCTACAGTATTCCATGTTTCGGCACGTTCTTTGGCCGGCAACTCACTCAGTATCTTCGGTGACCACATGGACGTAATGGCATGCCGCCAGACCGGCTTCGCAATGCTTTGCGAGGGTTCGGTACAGGAGGTTATGGACCTTGCAGCCGTAGCACACCTGTCTACACTCAAGAGCCGCATACCGTTCCTGAACTTCTTTGACGGATTCCGTACATCACACGAGATACAGAAGATTGAGCTCATCGAGCAGGAGGAGATTGCTCCACTCGTAGACTGGGATGCTATTCAGGAGTTCCGCGACAGAGCATTGAGCCCATACTCGCCAGTTGTACGCGGTACAGCCGAGAACCCCGAGACATTCTTCACACACAAGGAGAGCGAGAACCCATTCTACAATGCAGTTCCAGACATTGTTGCCGACTACATGAAGGAGATTTCAGCCATCACAGGCCGTAACTACGCTCCTTTCACATACTACGGTGCTGAGGATGCCGACCGTGTAATCATTGTCATGGGTTCTGCTACAGAGGCTGTAAAGGAGGCTATCGATTACATGACAGCAAGAGGCGAGAAGGTCGGTTTGGTAAGCGTACACCTCTACCGTCCGTTCTCTGTGAAGTATCTTGCAGCCGTAATGCCAAAGACAGTGAAGCGCATCGCTGTGCTTGACCGCACCAAAGAGCCGGGAAGCAACGGTGAGCCTTTGTACCTTGACGTTGTCGAGGCGTTCACAAACACTCCTGAACTCAAGGCTATTGACCCGATCATCGTCGGCGGCCGTTTCGGTTTGAGTTCAAACGACACCACACCTGCCATCATCATGGGTGTTTACGAGAACCTTGCATTGCCTACTCCAAAGAACCACTTCACATTGGGTATCGTTGACGACGTAACATTCCTCTCTTTGCCACAGAAAGAGGAGATTGCAGTTGTTGACGGCATGTTCGAGGCAAAGTTCTACGGCCTTGGTGCTGACGGTACTGTAGGTGCAAACAAGAACTCTGTAAAGATTATCGGTGACAACACCAAGAAGCATTGCCAGGCATACTTCTCATATGACTCAAAGAAGTCGGGCGGTTTCACATGTTCACACTTGCGTTTCGGTGACAAGCCTATCCGCAGCACATACCTGGTGAACACACCTAACTTCGTTGCTTGCCACGTTCAGGCTTACCTGCGCATGTACGATGTCACACGTGGTTTGCAGAAGGGCGGTACATTCCTCCTCAACACAGTATGGGAGGGCGACGAGCTCGCAGCTAACCTGCCTAACAACATAAAGAAGTATTTTGCCGACAACAACATCACCGTATACTATATCAACGCGACAAAGATTGCCCAGGAGATCGGTCTCGGCAACCGTACAAACACAATCCTCCAGAGCGCATTCTTCCGCATCACACAGGTTATCCCTGTAACACTCGCTGTAGAGCAGATGAAGAAGTTCATCGTGAAGTCTTACGGCAAGAAGGGTCAGGATGTCGTTGACAAGAACTACGCAGCCGTTGACCGCGGTGGCGAATACCGCCAGTTGGCTATCGATCCTAACTGGTCAAAACTCCCCGCAGACGTTGAGGAGAACAGGAACGAGCCTGAGTTCATCACAAAGATTGTACGTCCTATCAATGCACAGAAGGGTGCACAGCTCCCTGTTTCTGCATTCAAGGGACTCGAGGACGGTACATGGCCTGTAGGTACATCGGCATACGAGAAGCGCGGTGTCAGTGCATTCGTTCCAAAGTGGAATGCCGAGAACTGTATACAGTGTAACCGCTGTGCATTCGTATGTCCTCACGCTGCTATCCGTCCATTCGTGATGGATGAGGCCGAGGCTGCAGGCATCAATGCCGACAAGATTGAGATGAAGGCTCCTGCAGCGATGAAGGGCATGCAGTTCAGAATCCAGGTGAGCGTACTCGACTGCTTGGGTTGCGGTAACTGTGCTGACGTCTGTCCGGGTCATCCGAAGACAGGCAAGGCACTCACAATGGTTTCTCTTGAGGAAGAGAGAGCCGAGGCTGCAAACTGGGATTACTGCGTGAAGAACGTGAAGAGCAAGCAGTCGCTTGTTGACGTAAAGAGCAACCCGAAGAACTCACAGTTCGCAACACCGCTCTTCGAATTCTCTGGTGCATGTTCAGGCTGTGGTGAGACACCATACGTGAAGCTCCTCACACAGCTCTTCGGCGACCGTCAGGTAATTGCCAACGCAACAGGATGTTCTTCAATCTACACAGCATCTGTTCCTTCAACACCATACACCACAAACGAGAAGGGTCAGGGCCCGGCATGGGGTAACTCTTTGTTCGAGGACTTCTGCGAATTCGGTTTGGGTATGAAGCTTGCCGAGAAGAAGATGCGTTCACGCCTTGAGAGACTGCTCACCGAAATCCAGACATACCGCAGTTGCCCTGAAGACATGAAGGAGCTTGCACAGAAGTGGATCGACAACAAGGAGAACGCCGAGGTTACAAAGGAGATTACTCCTGCCATCATCAAGGCTTGCGAGGAGTACGAGAGCGACACAAGCGAGCAGATTCTTGCAATCAAGCAGTATCTTGTAAAGCGTTCACAGTGGATTATCGGCGGTGACGGTGCTTCATACGACATCGGTTACGGCGGTCTCGACCACGTGATTGCATCGGGTGAGGATGTGAACATTCTTGTTCTCGACACCGAGGTATATTCAAATACAGGCGGTCAGTCTTCAAAGGCAACTCCTCTGGGTGCTATCGCCAAGTTCGCTGCTACCGGTAAGCGCATCCGCAAGAAGGACCTTGGTATGATTGCCACGACATACGGTTACGTATACGTTGCACAGATTGCCATGAGCGCAAGCTACGACCAGTGCTTGAAGGCTATCCGCGAAGCTGAAGCTTATCCGGGTCCATCACTCGTGATTGCATACGCTCCATGTATCAACCACGGTATCAAGAAGGGTATGGGCAAGTCACAGGCCGAGCAGATTGCAGCCGTTGAGTGCGGTTACTGGCACTTGTGGCGTTACAACCCTGCACTCGAGGAGGAGGGCAAGAACCCATTCACACTCGACAGCAAGGAGCCACAGTGGGAGAAGTTCCAGGATTTCCTCCAGGGCGAGGTACGTTACGCTTCACTTGCAAAGCAGTTCCCTGCTGAGGCACACGAGCTGTTCGAGGCAGCAGAGGGCATGGCAAAGAAGCGCTATGCAAGCTACCAGCGTATGGCCAAACTAGACTGGAGCAAAGAGGAGACAGCTGAGTAATATGGCTTAAACCTTAAATAACTGATTAGAGGCACGCGATTGCGTGCCTCTAATTTTTATAATTGATAAGGACTTTAGGGGCTTTAAAGTCTTTAGGGTCATTAGGAAGCAAACATTAAACTTTAACCCATTAAATGTTACACATTACACCTTAAACATTACCCATCACACAATACCCCATTTGAACCAACAGCCCACCGGCATTGTTATCAAAACATGTTTCAATTAACCATTAAATAAAGGATAACTATGTCTACATTAACAAAAAGTGTAAAGTTGGGCGTTGCCACATTGGCAATCATGAACGTGACTGCTGTAGTATCGCTACGCGGATTGCCTGCCGAAGCGGAATATGGTATCAGCTCGGCATTCTACTACCTGTTCGCAGCCCTTGTGTTCCTCATCCCCACATCATTCGTAGCCGCAGAGTTGGCGGCGATGTTCCAGGACAAGCAAGGCGGTGTGTTCCGTTGGGTGGGCGAGGCTTTCGGCAAAAGGACAGGCTTCCTCGCCATCTGGCTACAGTGGGTCGAGAGTACCATCTGGTACCCGACAGTGCTTACCTTCGGTGCCGTGTCACTCGCTTTTATCGGCACTGACAGCGCCACCGACATGTCACTTGCCTCGAACAAGTTTTACACCCTTGTCGTGGTACTTGCCATCTACTGGGCAGCGACATTCATCTCACTGAAGGGCCTTGACTGGGTGAGCAAGGTAGCAAAAATAGGCGGTCTCGTGGGTACAATCATCCCAGCCGGCTTGCTGGTGTTGCTGGCAATCATATATCTGATTAGCGGCGGCAAGTCACAGATGGACTTCGGCGGCAGTTTCTTCCCTGATATCACCAAACTTGACAACCTTGTCCTTGCCTCGGGCATATTTCTCTTTTACGCAGGAATGGAGATGACCGGTATACACGTAAAGGACATGGAGAACCCTAGCCGCAACTATCCTCGCGCTGTATTCATGGGAGCCATAATCACCGTACTCATTTTTGTATTGGGAACATTTGCCTTAGGTATTGTAATTCCACAGAAGGAGATAAACCTGACACAGAGCCTGCTTGTCGGTTTCGACAACTACTTCAAGTTCGTTGGAGCATCGTGGCTATCACCTGTCATTGCAGTAGCCCTCGCGTTTGGAGTGCTTGCAGGAGTACTTACATGGGTATCAGGACCCTCAAAGGGTATCTTTGCTGTAGGCAAGGCAGGCTACCTGCCTCCATTCATGCAGAAGAGCAACAAGATTGGCGTACAGAAGAATATCCTGCTCATACAGGGTGCGATTGTAACACTGCTGAGCCTTCTGTTTGTAATAATGCCATCGGTACAGAGCTTCTACCAGATTCTGTCACAGCTCACCGTGCTCCTTTACCTTATAATGTACCTGCTGATGTTCGCTGCAGCAATCTACTTGCGCTACAACATGAAAGATGCACCTCGCCCGTTCCGCTTGGGCAAGAGCGGCAATGCCGTGATGTGGATTGTCAGCGGAGTGGGATTTTTAGGCAGCCTCCTGGCCTTTGTACTCAGTTTTATTCCTCCCGCACAGATTTCAGTGGGCAGCAACACGGTGTGGTATGCAGTGCTGTTCATCGGATGTATCGTTGTCGTCGGAGCACCGTTTGTAATCTATGCAATGCGCAAACCGAGTTGGGTGGACAAGGATTCACAGTTCGAGCCGTTCCATTGGGAATGATTTTTGCTCGCAAAAATCATCGACCTGCCAACTGAGCAATGGTCACGCGTAGCACGGACGGAGTTCGTGCCGCGTGGGTTGCGGTTGCAAAGAAACAGTTGGCAGGTCAATGATAAAAAAGCAAGATTGCAATGGTCACGCGCAGCACGGACAGAGTTCGTGCCGCGTGGGTTGCGATTGCAAAGCAACAGTTGACAGGTCAATGATAAAATCTTTTTACCGAGAGTTCCTTTCCGCCACTCTTCGCATTGCTGTTACTTTTATGCAGCAAACAAAGCCGGGGATTCTTTAATCCGCGGCTTTCAATACAAATCAATGCGTCTCACCGCCCTCGACCTTGTAAGCACCCGGATAGACAAGCAACACACTGGTATTCTGATAGTCACGTTGCAGCTGCACGAAAATATGGTCGTGCGACGGACGGAAGGAGATTGACCCCCTGCGGGCACTGATAATGATGAGCAGGTGGTCGTCGTGGATTATTGCAGCAAGGCGCTTGAGGTCGTTGCCGCCGTCTGTCTCGAAGAACTGGGCATCAATGGGGTCATAGTTCTTGAGCATATGCTGTATTTTTGCCATTGTATCAGGGTGACCGTGATAGTTAATCTTGCAACCCAGGCCGCTTGCCATGCGCGCAGTCTCCTCAACCCAATAGGAGAAGCCGGCCTCATACTCAGCCTTTGCCGGGAAGGTTATATGTATCGTACGTACTGTATTAAGAGGTATGTTTACCCTTGCCATAACAACCTGACAATCGAGGGCATTGAGCACCTCTGGCAGTACTCCGCCCAAGAAGCTGTCATTAGCAGTCTCCTTCTGATGGAAACCCACGATAAGTTCACGGTAATCATTCTCCTTTACCTCATGGATGATACCATGTGCAAGGTTTGTTGTAAGACGCACCTTTGTGAGCAGAGGCACATTCACCGAAGCAGCAATATCAGCTGCGGCATCAAGGACCTTTGCGCCACGCTGTTGGAGTTTCTTATCCTCATCGAGCACAACAGTAATTGCCGAAAGGGGTATTTTGCTGTTCTCCTTACGTACAAGCAGTGCAAGATCCATGAGCTTGTCTACAGCCGCAGGATTGGCAAGTGCAAGCAGCGTCTTCTTCGAATCAAGTGGAGCCGGCTTTGCCAAACGGTCGCTGGCAACAACGAGTTTGCGCGAAGCCCTGTCAGAGACAATAGAACTCACAATACATGTGACAAGGATGAGGAGGATTGTTCCGTTGAGCACATCCTCGTTGAGCAGACGCGAACCATCGGGAAGTATTATGCCATGACCCACAATGGCTGCAGCAAGAGTTGCAGCAGCCTGCGAAGTACTGAGGCCGAACATCAGATTTCTTTCACCTGCCGACATACGGTATGACTTTGCAACAATGAACGAAGCAACCCATTTGCCCGACAGCGCTGTCACTACCATAACGGTAGCCACCATAAGAGAACCACCGCCGTTGAAGAGCACGCTCACATCAATCATCATACCCACACCAATAAGGAAATAAGGTATAAAGATTGCGTTGCCCACAAAATCGATACGCCTCATCAGCGGTGAAGAGTGAGGGATCAGGCGGTTGAGTACAAGACCTGTGATGAAAGCGCCGAGAATACCCTCCATTCCGGCAATCTCCATCATACCGGCTCCCAGGAAAAGCATTGCCAGCACAAAGATGTACTGTATTACGCTGTCGTTATATGTACGGAAAAAATAACGTGCAATACGAGGAAAGAAGAATATTATCATTCCAACAATGACAAGGAGCTTTATAAGCATCCACACCACAAACCATACGCTTGCCTCACCGGTAAATGTCCCGGCCACCACGGCAAGCACAAAAAGGGTCAGAGTGTCGGTGATGATTGTTCCACCGACAACAAAGTTCACGCAACGCAGTCGCGAGAGACCATACCTGGCCACTATGGGATAGGATATAAGCGTATATGAAGCATACATACTGGCCAACAGCACAGAAGCTATGACACTGAAGCCCAGGATAAAGATGTTGCTTATCATACCCAACGCGATAGGGATTGAGAAGACTGCCAGACCCATAAACAGTGCACCGCCTTTGGCCTGCTTCATCTCCTGCATGTTTATCTCAAGGCTGGCAAGGAACATTATATAGTAGAGTCCCACTTTTCCGAAGAGTTCAAAGCTGTCGTCACGTACCAGAATGTTCAACCCCTTAGGACCGATAAGCAAACCAGCAAGAATCATACCTATGATATGAGGCATCCTGAGTTTATTGAATATCAGTGGAGCAAAGAGCACAATGCATAGTACGCCCAAGAATATCCACGTAGGGTCTGTCACCGGGAATATTGAACTGGGAATCATCATCATTTATATTTACCAAGAATATATAACACCAAGAGTCATGAACTCCTTTATCTGCCAATAGCCGTACTCATCATCGTAAAGGTGACGCGCGCTGTCATCGAAACGGGCATGGAGGCTCAATGACGCTGTCAGATAACGGTTCAACGACACGTCGAAACTGTTCTCCCACTGGAAAAATGTACGTGCATAGTTGGTGTACAGCTCGGCACGTGAATACCAATCCACAAGTTTCATTATCTTTTGGCGCGGCACAGTAACGATGAATTGGGTACCGAAGTCCTCTTTGTGGTGACGTCCCTTGCGTATTCCATAACGGGATGTCAAATCACCATAACGCACAAACCTGTAGTTATAGGCCGACAATGGAGCGCAGAAAATCTCCACTCTGAACTCCTTCCATGTAGGTTTGTAGTTGATACCGATTGAGAAATTGGCATCGAACGGAGCCATGAAGTTGGAGACAAAGTCCGGGTTATTAGTAGGATAGTTGGGCAATGACTGGCTCTCGAGCTTGACCTTCACGGTGACATCAAGGTTCTTTACCATCTTGTAACCGAGTGTAGATTCAATGCGCAGACGGTCGGTATTCGTCTTGAAGCTATGCAGGGTGTCGGCCTTTGTTGTCGCAAAACCCAAATCAACGTCAAAATGATTCTTGAATGTGATACGGTCCTTGTCGTCGTAATTGAGGTCGAAGTCGAACTGCCCGAACATGGTCTTGTTGCTTTCACCACCTTGGAACCAGTTGCCAGACACATAGTTCTGTGTAAACTTTAGTTCTACACGCCCCTTTGTTGACCAGTAATTAGGTTTGACTACAGTGGTTTTCATGCCACCCTGGAGATTATCGGGGATATACATCTTTGTATCGGCTTTCTTCAATGAACTGCTCTCCTCGGACGAAGCGATATCTGAGTGTAAGATTTCTTTATCCAAATCTTCCTCGGTCATTTCAATCCTTTCGGGTGAGGTACAATACATATCTAGTAGCAGCTTGTCTATCACCGCGGTACGCTTCTCATCCATGCTTATAAGCTTGCTGTCTGAGATATCCGAAACATCATAGTCAACATTGTCGGCACATGCCTTGTTCAGCACCGAGCTGTAAAGGACCGGAGCTACAAACAACCTTGAATAAACATGGTTTGTCTTTTCCTCATCATCACCAGACTTGACATCCCTGGACTCGGAGACGAGTTCACTTATACCCTTTTCAAAGAAACTATATACAGAACTTTTTTGCGCCACAGACGGCAAAGACAGAAAAGACAACAATAGCAATAGACACAACTTAACTTTCATAATGAATATCTTGTGCAGTTCAACTTACTTGTTTTCGCAATTTGATTGCAAAGATAACAAATTTTAATTACTGTAAATAATAAAACTATGTTTTTGCACACGCGCGCAAGATGTGTACCGGCAAAAATGTGACTTTTTTACGAGGCTTTACAATTATTTTTCTTACCTTTGCGCGAAATTGTCAAAATTAACCGAAAAACGATATTTTTACACACTATGGACAAAAGAAGTATCATTGCATACATACTCATAGGTATAGTTCTTGTAACATATTTCCAATACAGCCAACCATCAGAGGAGCAGATCAAGGCGCAGAGAGAGTTAGCCGAGGCTAACAGAAGGGAGGAGCTAAGAAAGGATAGCATCGCCAAGGCAGATGATGCCAAGTTCCTTGCGCAGATTGACGACAACAGCAGCCTTTTCTACAATGTGCTCAAGGGAGAGAACAAGAACGTGACAATACAGAATGAGAAGATGAAGGTGGACCTATCGACCTACGGCGGACGTGTAGCATCAGTGACCCTCAAGGACTACAATGACCAGAACGGCGAGAACATCGTGATCTTCGACAGCAAGGACAAGATAAACGTGACAGAGAGCAACAAGGAGCTCAACGGAAGCAACACCATAAACTTCTTCTTCAAGAGCAACCTTGCCGACAGGAACATCAATACAAACGAGTTGTTCTTTACACCAGTAAACGCCACTGACAGTTCTGTTGTGATGCGTCTTGACTTCAAGAAAGACGGCCGATACATTGATTTTGAGTATGCGCTCAAGGGCAACAGCCAGATGCTTGACCTCACAATTACCGCACACAACATGAACGACATCATCAGCGGTAATGAGACAAATATCACTTGGAAGCAGTTCGTACGCCAGCTTGAACCAGGCTATGAGTTCGAGCAAAGATTCTCCAGCCTCACTTACAAGCCTGCCAACGACGACTCAGACTACCTCAATGAGATGACCGACAGAGAGGAGAAAATAGAGGAGCCTCTCAAGTGGCTTGCATACAAGAACCAGTTCTTCTCGTCAATAATGATTGCCGGAGAGAGCTTTACCAATGCGGATGTCAAATCTGAGGTTATCCAGAAGGGTAAGGGCCTTCTGAAGAGATGCACATCGACAATGCAGACAGCATTTGACCCCACCGGTGCCGAGCCCACCAAGCTGCAGTTCTACTTCGGCCCCAACAAGTTCGACGTGCTCAAGGAGAGCAATGCGCTTGTACTCAACAACGATAATGACCCCGAGTTGCAGGAGATAATATACTTCGGTTGGCCTATCGTACGTTGGATAAACCGTTTCTTCATAATGCCCCTGTTCGATATCCTTTCAGGTTTCGGTCTAAACATGGGACTTGTGCTCATTTTGCTGACACTCATTGTAAAGGCTATCGTTTATCCTTTTACAAAGAAATCTTACGTCTCATCAGCAAAGATGCGCGCACTCAAGCCATACATCGATGAGATAAACGCAAAATACACAAAACAGGAGGATGCACTCAAGAAGCAGCAGGAGGTAATGGGACTATACCAGAAGTACGGTGCAAGCCCAATGGGCGGTTGCTTGCCTATGCTCATACAGATGCCGGTGTTCATCGCGCTCTTCAACTTTGTACCTAATGCCATCGCGTTACGTCAGGAGAGTTTCCTTTGGGCACATGACCTTTCATCATATGATGCAATCATCAGTTGGGGTACATACATATGGCCCATCGGTGACCACTTGAGCCTCTTCTGTCTGTTGTTCTGCGTAACGCAGATCCTCAATACATATTATACAAGCAAGATGCAGCCCAACATGGGTGGAAGCCCCGAGATGGAGCAGCAGCAGAAGATGATGCGCTGGATGATGTATATCATGCCTGTAATGTTCTTCTTCATGTTCAACGAGTACTCATCTGGTCTTAACTTCTACTACTTTGTATCTACACTGGTGAGCGTGTTCATATTTATCTACTTGAGAAGGGCCGTAAAGGAGGAGGAACTGCTCAAAAAGATGGAAGCATACGCCGAGAAGAACAAGAGCAACCCTGCAAAGCAGGCCAACATGATGGCACGCCTTGAGGCGCTCCAGGAGCAGCAGAGAAAACTTGTTGAGGAGCGAGAGAGAATGAAAAACGAGAGAAAGAATAAAAAATAAAGCATAATGGGACTTTTCGATTTTTTCAAGAAAAAACAGAATACCGAGCAGCGCATCGGTGGCATGGAGGATTTCATGACACTTATCCGCGTGTACTATCAGGCATCGATAGCCTCTAACGTAGGTATCACCAACATTGGCATGCTGCCCGACCTTGCGACATTCAAGCGTACACTCAAGGTGCCCACACAGAACAACAAGCTGGGCCTTGCCGAGCGTAGCCGTTGCAAGAAGATGATTGAGCAGCTGTATGGCATGAACGATGTCTTCTTCAAAGAGATAGATGCATCAATCAAGAAGAACTGCAAGAAGATGCAGGATGTACAGCCGTTCCTGTTCGCATTCCAGGGATTCAACAACGACCTTATGATGCTCGTGGGCAACCTGATGAAGTGGAAATTCCGTGTTCCCGGCTTCATGCACAAGCTGTTGCACAGCATGACAGAAAAGATTATAGACGATATTCTCAAGAAGAACAACTGGAAGGACGAGGCTACATTCCGCACAGTATATTCGGTACGCAACTACAAGGAGAAGCTCGGCTTCTCACAGGAGTGGATGACCGAGTATGTGTATAAGATTATCACACTTGCAAAGAAAGAACCACGTCCGCAGGCCGAGGATATGGACAAAAAATAACACAAATGCGGGTGACCCAAAAGCTAAATGGGTCACCCGCATTTGTAGGGAGATAGGATAAAAAGAGCTATTTTTAGGCTTGCGAAGCCCGAAAAAGCGCAACCGATGTGTAATGCGAGAGCATAGAGTGCTCCCATTCTATGCCGAGCTACGAGAAGGAAAAGCCACTTTTGTGGGTTAATTTACTAACGTAAATGAGTATTTTTCGGGCAAGCGTAACAACAAAAGAGCCTTTTTAGTCAGCCTCATTCATTTATCATAAGCAATGGACATGCCCACCGAAAGACACCCTCTACAACCCTTCCTGCCCGAGAATGCGAGGATTCTGATGCTCGGCAGTTTTCCACCGCCCACAGCACGGTGGTCAATGGATTTTTTCTACCCTAACTGGATAAACGACATGTGGAGGATTTTCGGTGTCATCTTCTTTGAGGATAAAGGACACTTTGAGATGAAAGGCGAAAAGCGCTTCAACAAGGAACTGATTGTGGAGTTCTGCACTACAAAGGGTATAGCACTCTATGACACGGCGTGCGAAGTGCGCCGTCTTAAAGACAACGCATCGGACAAATTCCTTGAAATAGTCACCCCCACAGATATTCGTGCACTGCTGCCAGCAATTCCCCACTGCACAGCCATTGTAACAACTGGACAGAAGGCAACAGACGTTATTGTCGAGACCTTCGGATGCGAAGAGCCCGCCGTCGGAAGCTCAAGCAACATCAGATGTGGAGAAAAGGAACTGCACTTCTGGCGTATGCCATCGAGTTCACGCGCATACCCGTTAGCACTCGACAAAAAAGCAGAATTCTACAAAAAGATGCTATCAAACGAGAACATAAAGTAAACTACGATAGTGGAAAATCGGAACAAACAGCATATATTTGAGATAAATCTTGAATATTTTCTGCACTCGCTGTAAAAAACATATAAGCGAGCTTGATGTTTCTCGCTCGTTTGTTGCTATATTTGCGGTAAACGCGAATATAGACTGCACTCGCTGTAAAAAACATTCAAGCGAGCTTGATGTTTCTCGCTCGTTTGTTGCTATATTTGTATACACATTTAAGCAAACCGTTATAGAAACCCTCAAAACCATGAAACATAAACTAATTGCACTTATCGCTTTTGCAATTGCACTATTTAACAGCACAGCCCTGACAGCACAAGAAGAAGCGGGTGCGACAAAAGCAGAATACGGCAACATTGTAGTTTACCTCGAGACTGCCACATGGGGGCAGGATTCCCCATACAACAAATTTTGTTTTACAAGCAATGGGAGTCAGGCAGTAACAGGTTGTGTGCCCACTGCATACGCAATACTCATGCACTACCACAAGTGGCCTGCCTGTGCGAATGAGAAGAAGGTATACCACTCCGGCACCGGAGAAAGCATGATGTTGGGTCACGAGTATGAATGGGATAATATGCTGTCAAGTTACAGTGATGGATATACCGTGGAGCAGGCCACAGCTGTTGCCACACTTATGCGAGACATCGGATATGCCTATCAAGTGGCATACGGGACCGGAAGCACCGATTCCGGAGCCGGAGGTGAGGGAGCCGGAAAACTGATCGAGATATTCAAGTACAAAAGCGAATCACCCAATACCTCGTCAGCAACGATGGCCACAAACAGAGACATATTGGCAAATGACAAGCTTTGGATAGAGTACATCAAGCAGAGCCTTGATGCCGGATGTCCCATCCCCTACTCTTCAACAACCAGAAGCGGCGGGCGCCACATATTCATTCTCGACGGATATACCGACAAGGACTATTTCCATTTCAATTGGGGTTGGAACGGACAAGGAAACGGCTGGTTCAAGCTGGGCAGCATGAAACCCGATGCCTACAGCGACTACTCAAAGTCGCATAGGGCATATTTCATGCTCAAGCCCGATGCGGAGACAACCACAATAAGTGTAAGTGTCAATGACTGCGAAGGCGGTAAAGCAACGGTAAACGGCAAGGAGACGGTTACGGTAGCAATAGGTTCACGCATAACCCTCGTAGCCATCCCCAACGACGGATACGCTTTTACCGGCTGGAGCCTTAACGGAGAGACAGCAAGCGAGGATGCCACATACAAGACAAAAGTGACAGGCCTGGCAGAGTATACTGCAAACTTCGAGAAAAGCGGCACAGGAATAGAGGAAATGATCCAGGAAAACGAAAACGTGATATACACCCTTCAGGGAAACAGAATTGAAAATATCACCCGCAAAGGAGTATACATAATCGGCAACAAGTTAAGATTGGTAAAATAAGCCAACAACAAACGAAATTATCCGTTGAAAAGAGAATTCTCAAGACAATCATGCAAATTTTCGCAAATTTTCATGTAAATCTTTCACAAGTCCAAAAAATCCGTTATATTTGCGAGAAATCACCAATATGCTACCCCCCCTTAATCGGGTTAGTATATTAGTGGATGTTTGTTGTAATATGACCGAGAATGACAGAACAATAATGGCGACCTTTGAGGCAAAGCTCCATCGGTTGGTATACGAATACAACCGGAAAGAGGAGGCTGTCAAGGAGTTGTCACAAGCTCTGGAAGAGAAAGAGAATGCCCTCAAGGAGCTTCAGTTGCACTGTTCGGCACTCGAAAAGAGTTACAACGACCTTAAACAAGCCAGGATAATATCTCTCAGCTATGATGGCATAGATGAAACCAAAGAGAGGATATCAAGGCTGGTGCGTGAAATCGACCGTTGCATCGAATCACTCAAGAAATAATACGGGAAGGAGACTTTGCAAATGGAAGATAGAGAACTTGGAATTAACCTTATAATAGACGGCACGTCATATCCGCTTACCGTAAAGGCCAGCGAAGAACCTTACTACCGTAAAGCGGCACGTATTGTCAGCGACAGGCTGTCGATATATAAAGACCTGTTTATGGGCGAAGGAGGGGTGAGAGTAATGACAATGGTAGCCCTTGACATCGCATTTGACCTTATAAAGCATAACGACGAGGTAGGTTCGGCCGAAGTTATGCACAAGGTAAATGAGCTGACACGTCTGATAGACAGCACTTTGAAGACAAGAGAATAATTCCTGTCTAAACTGCAGTTTCACGCATTGCAATATTCTTTAACCGGCATAATTGGTGTCGGAGCATGGATATGGCGGTGCGTTTTATTATATATTAAACTTATAACTATATGGATTTTGTAACATTAATCATCGGATTGGCAATAGGTGCCGCTATTGGATTCATAGGCCAATATTTGATAAACAGGTACGGTTTGAAGGCCAAGCACCAGCGCATCATTGACGATGCCCACAAAGAGGCCGAGGTAATCAAGAAAAACAAGTTGCTTGAAGTAAAGGAGAAGTTTCTGAACAAAAAGGCCGAGCTTGAAAAGGAGATTTCACAGCGCAACAACAAGATTCAACAGACCGAGCACCACCTGAAACAGCGTGAGGTGCAGCTGAACCAGCGCAACGAGGACCTGCAGCGCCGCAAGAACGAGATTGAATCTTTCAAGGAGAATTTGGAGGCACAGAAGGGTGTTCTTGAGCGCCGTCAGGAGGAGCTCGACAAACTCCACGCACAGGAACGCGAGAAACTTGAGGCAATCAGCGGTCTCTCGGCTGAGGAGGCAAAGGAACGCCTTGTGGAGTCACTCAAAGAGGAGGCGAAGTCTCAGGCAGCATCCTACATCAACGACATCATCGATGATGCGAAGATGACGGCGAACAAGGAGGCAAAGAAAATTGTAATCCAGACAATCCAACGCGTCGCTACAGAGACAGCTATCGAAAATTCGGTTACAGTATTCCACATTGACAACGACGAGATGAAGGGTCGTATCATCGGCCGTGAGGGACGCAATATCCGCGCACTTGAGGCCGCTACCGGCGTAGAGATTGTGGTTGACGACACTCCGGAGGCTATCGTGCTGAGCGCATTCGACCCTGTACGTCGCGAGATTGCACGCCTTGCACTGCACCAGCTCGTCGCCGACGGCCGTATACACCCGGCACGCATTGAGGAGGTTGTGGCAAAGGTAAAGAAACAGATTGAGGAAGAGATTATCGAGACCGGCAAGCGCACTACAATAGACCTTGGTATCCACGGCATGCACCCGGAACTCATACGCATCATCGGTAAGATGAAGTACCGTTCATCATACGGACAGAACCTGCTTCAGCACGCACGTGAGACAGCCAACCTGTGCGCAGTTATGGCAGCCGAGCTCGGTTTGAACCCGAAGAAAGCGAAACGCGCCGGACTTTTGCACGATATCGGCAAAGTACCCGATGAGGAGACCGAATTGCCACACGCAGAGTATGGAATGAAGATTGCCGAGAAGTACAAGGAGAAACCAGATATCTGCAATGCTATCGGTGCTCACCACGACGAAGTAGAGATGACAAGCCTTATTGCACCTATCGTACAGGTGTGCGACGCCATATCAGGAGCACGTCCCGGCGCACGCCGCGAGATTGTGGAAGCATACATCAAGCGTCTGCACGACCTTGAGCAGCTTGCCATGTCTTACCCAGGCGTGACAAAGACATACGCAATCCAGGCAGGACGCGAGTTGCGCGTGATTGTCGGTGCCGACAAGATTGACGACAAGCAGACCGAGTTGCTGTCGGGCGAGATTGCCAAGAAGATTCAGGACGAGATGACCTACCCGGGACAGGTAAAGATCACTGTCATCCGCGAGACACGTGCCGTTAATTATGCACGGTAAACCAATTTGACTACTGGGCGGTATATGAATAATATGCCGCCCTTTTTTACACCCTATGAGCAAGAACAATCTTACAGCCGGACTCATAAACTTCATAGAAGATGAAATAATGCCCCGATATGAAGATTTTGACAAGGCGCATGACCGCAGGCATGCCTTCACAGTAATGTCACACAGCTTGCAACTAACAAAGTTCTACGATGTGGACATTGCAATGGTGTACACCATCGCTGCTTACCACGACCTGGGACTGAGCGAAGGACGCGCCACCCACCACACAGCATCGGCCCGGATTGTACGCGAAGACGAGAGGCTTAGGCAGTTCTTTACACAAGAACAGATTGAGACCATTGCAGATGCCGTGGAGGACCACCGCGCATCGAACACCCGTGAACCACGCACAATATACGGCAAGATTATCGCCGAGGCCGACCGCATCATAGATGCCGATACTATAATGACACGCACCGTGCAGTACGGTCTGTCGCACTACCCTACACTGACAAAAGAGGAACACATTGAACGCGCTGTAACACACATACACGAAAAGTATGGCCACGGAGGATACCTGAAACTATGGATCCCTGAATCGCCGAACGCAGCACGCCTTGAGGAGTTCCGCTCCATGATTGACAATGCCGGAAGGCTAAAGAAGCACCTTGAAGAGATCTGGGACAGAGAACAGCAGGGATAGCAGATGACTATGCCGAGAGATGCTCGACGAGCACCTTAATACCGATAGCTATAAGTATTATACCGCCCCATAGCTCGGCACGCAAGCGCCCCGCAAAGGCCTTGCCGAACCTGACACCGAGGAAAAGACCTAATGCGGTCATCACGGACGACACAATGCCGATAGCTACAAGAGGATATATAAGCGACGGGAAAGAACAGTACCCCATACACGAGAAAGATATACCAACAGCAAGAGCATCAATACTTGTAGCCACAGCCAAGGTAAGAATTACCTTGAAACGGCGCGGATTGAATTTCTTTTCCTCTTCGTCCTTGAATGAGTCAACAATCATACGCACCCCAAGAAAGCCCAGGATAGCGAATGCAATCCAATGGTCTACGCTTTCTATCAACTCACGGAAAAGCTCCGCACCGAGCCAGCCCAAAAGCGGATTGAGCGCCTGAAACAGGCCGAAGAGCAGCACCATGGCAACCATCTGCCTTGGCACAACCCTCTTGAACATTATACCGCTTGCCATTGACACCGCAAAGCAGTCCATTGCAAGAGCAAGAGCCACGAGCCATATTTCGATGTGGGTCATATACATAAGAGAATGTTTTTGCAAAGGTAACACTTTCCTTCAAAAGCCCATAATGTAACGAAGAATAAGCAAGTTGCAGAGAGCGTAAAAGATAAAAAAACATAAAGCCGTTGCAGAAATAAAAAAATGGCAGTATCTTCGCAGCCGCAAATACCTGGGGCTATCTGGATTTGACAGCGGGTAGAAAAGGTATGTAAGCACGCAGTGCCTCGTTGGTTCGCACTATAATCTGAGCCCGCAAGAATTTATCTGGCAACAATAACTACGCTCTTGCTGCTTAATCGAAGTATAGTAGATTAGCTTTATCCCTGCACCAGGTGCGGGGACGAGACATCACCCGGACACTGTTGTTCCGAAGTAATCCGACCCGGTGGTGCAGGCAAATCGGGACTAACCGTTGCAGGCCTCGATGCAACGGCGACATTCCAGAGGATAAGGCGCAGGTTGGCGGTCGCGGTCTTGCCTGTGCACGAAAACCCTACCGATGACTAAGCGTGTAGAAAGCATATGGTTTCCCTGTTTGGACGAGGGTTCGACTCCCTCTAGCTCCACTCAGCAACCGGCAACAGCCGGTTGTTTTTTATTCCTACATCAAATACGGAACTGTAGATATAGCCTTAAAAATTCGTAAAAAAGAGGGTTTATTCGTGCCAAAAAAATCTATACATTATCCAAAACAGAGCACATTAGTCCTTTTTTATTTGTCCTATTGC
Source organism: uncultured Bacteroidales bacterium (assembly GCA_937900095.1). Classification (GTDB taxonomy): domain Bacteria; phylum Bacteroidota; class Bacteroidia; order Bacteroidales; family Bacteroidaceae; genus HGM04593. The sequence goes on from CALCEC010000061.1 coordinate 42,041, forward strand.
TTATTTTGACTAACTTTGCCACAGAATCAGATAAAAAAGCACTAATATAGGGTGAAACACAATGAACAATATATATCTTAAGAAAATCCCCTTGCAGGGGTTTGCAACAATACAGTCATCGCTACAGCAGTTTGTACAACACGCTTATCAGATGCAGCACACTTCAATATTCTACTGTTTGAGCGGAGAAGCCCTCTTTACCATTGACGGCCACAAATACCGCTTCACACAGGGAGAACTCATCATCTGCCCAATGGGCTCAAGTATCCTCCTGCTCGACATAACAAGCGACTTCTCTTCACGCCTTTTAGGTCTATCCAAGCACATCTGGCTGGCGGCACGCAGCGCCTTTACCCCTGAGACGATGCAGCAGATAGAGTGCTTTCCCCACCAAGGCTGCAATAATGAGCTCGAAAGTGAATTCATAACAAACCTGTTCCGTCAGGTGGACCTCATGGACATTTCTGCCGAGAACGACGAGAACACAGAATTCTGCCGACAGAATATAATCCTTACAGTAAACTCCCTGTTATTATACTTACAGCACATAAGCAAGGAGAAGAGCAACAGGAGCAAGGAGCATATAAGTGAAAGCAAGGACAAAGTCTTCTATGAGTTCCGTACATTGCTCACAAAGAAATTCCGCGAGGAGCGTTCAGTGCAGTATTATGCCGACATGCTCAAGATATCCACACGCCACCTCAATGCAATATGCCAGCGCACAAGCGGCCAGAATGCGAAGGAGATTATTGACCACTACACAATAATTGAGCTCCAGGTGGCCCTTATGTACACACACAAGAGTTTTCAGGAGCTGGTTAACGAGTTCCGCTTCCCCGACCAGAGTTACCTGAACCGTTATTTCAAGCGCCACACAGGTTACTCCCTATCGGAATTCCGCAGCAAAGGAGTGATGGTAGATTAACAAATACAAGCATAACGCAACATAAAAGCAAAACTGCATAAAAAGCGAGAGGGTAAGGCCTGCGAAAGTTTGAGGAACAGGAGTTTAGTAAACCTAAATGACTGTTCTGCAAATTGAGCGTAACGCAACTGAAAATAAAGTTGTATAAAAAGTATGAGAACAAGGCTTGTGAAAAATTTGCCGATGGGAGTTTAGTTTCCTAAATGACCATCGGCAAATTTAAGCATAACGCAACAAAAGCAAAACTGCATAAAAAGCGAGAGGGTAAGGCTTGCGAAAGTTTGAGGAACGGGAGTTTAGTAAACCTAAATGACTGTTCAGCAAACTGAGCGTAACGCAACAATCTCGTTTTTTATGCAGTTTTTATTAGGCTTCGCCCTTATACGGTGCCCCCGGCACATACGCACCGCGTTCAGGCATACGTATCTCCCCGAACTGCGCCTCGTACTTCATGATGTTGTCCTGCAAAGCCATTGCAAGACGCTTTGCATGTTCAGGAGTCATCACAATACGCGATTTGACCTTTGCCTTTGCCACACCTGGCATCATACGTACAAAATCCAACACGAATTCCGATGTAGAGTGCGCTATGATTGCCAGATTAGCGTATGTACCTTCCGCAATCTCTTCCTTGAGTTCTATCTGAAGTTGGTTATCCTTATTCATTTCCATAATTTACTCATTGAACGGTACTCCTGCAGGTGTAAAGGAGACCAGGTTAATATCAAAAATCAATGTGGAGTATGCCGGAATACCAGCACGTTCCAAAGCATCATATCCCAATTTGGAAGGGATGTACACCTTCCAGATGTCACCACTGGTGTTCTTTGTTCCTGCAACCATATGCTGGATGGCTGTACTGAAACCTCTTACTGTACCCGAAAGCACGAACTTTACAGGCACATCAAAGGCTGGATCCAGTTCACCGCTGTACGATGCGTCGAACTCATAGCCTTTGGAGTAGCTCTTTGAAGGTATAAGACGGCCACTGTAATTGATGAGTACAGTATCGGTATATGCTGGTGACACAGTGCCGTCACCGGCCTGTAGCACATTGCAGTATACATAACACTCATTACCCCACTCCTTTTCAGGATTGAGCCCATCGGCAAGGAACACCTTCCATGCACCATCGGCATTGGTACGCGCAACAGTTGCTATCGAATCGATGAACTGCTCGTTGCGTTCTCGCCAATTGCCATATTCAGGTATCTCATCTGTCTCGTCGCACGATGTGAATGCGAACATCATCAGTGCGAGCAGAGAAAGTAATTTAAAATTCTTCATATCATGAAAGTTTCTTCAAGAGTGATGTGATGCTTACGCTATCCTGGATGAGGTTACGCAGGTCGCTGATGGCAACACGGCGCTGCTCCATGGTGTCGCGCTCACGAAGAGTAACCATACCGTCCTCAAGAGTCTGGTGGTCAACTGTAACGCAGTATGGGGTACCTATGGCATCCATACGACGGTAACGCTTGCCGATAGAGTCCTTCTCCTCATAATAACAGTTGAAGTTGAACTTGAGTTCGTTCATTATCTCACGTGCCTTCTCGGGCAGACCGTCTTTCTTCACAAGAGGAAGAACTGCAAGCTTAACAGGGGCAAGGGCTGCCGGCAGGCGGAGTACAACACGTGTCTCGCCGTTCTCAAGCTTCTCCTCGCAGTACGATGCACACATGATGCTCAGGAACATACGGTCGACACCGATAGAAGTCTCGATTACATATGGAGTGTAGCTCTCGTTTGTCTCGGGGTCGAAGTACTTGATATTCTTGCCAGAGAATTTCTCGTGCTGGCCAAGGTCAAAGTTTGTACGTGAGTGGATACCCTCAACCTCCTTGAAGCCGAACGGCATGCGGAACTCGATGTCTGTTGCAGCGTTAGCATAGTGCGCAAGTTTCTCGTGGTCGTGGTAGCGGTAAGCCTCATCGCCGAAGCCAAGAGCCTTGTGCCATGCCAGACGTGTCTCTTTCCACTTGTTGAACCACTCGAGCTCGCTGCCCGGACGTACGAAGAACTGCATCTCCATCTGTTCGAACTCGCGCATACGGAAGATGAACTGACGTGCAACGATCTCGTTGCGGAAAGCCTTACCTATCTGTGCGATACCGAACGGGATGCGCATACGGCCTGTCTTCTGAACATTAAGGTAATTCACGAAGATACCCTGTGCAGTCTCGGGACGGAGGTAGATTTTCATTGCACCGTCGGCAGTAGAACCCATGTCGGTAGAGAACATAAGGTTGAACTGACGCACCTCGGTCCAGTTACGTGTACCTGAGATTGGGCAGGCAATCTCCTCGTCGATGATTATCTGACGGAGCTCGTCAAGGTCCATGGCATTGAGAGCCTTTGCAAAACGCTCCTGCAGAGCATCGCGCTTTGCCTTTTCGGCAAGCACCTTGGGGTTGGTCTCCATAAAAAGCTCACGGTTGAAAGAGTCACCGAAACGCTTTGCAGCCTTTGCAGCCTCCTTCTCCATCTTCTCCTCGTACTTTGCAATCTGCTCCTCGATGAGCACATCGGCGCGGTAGCGCTTCTTTGAGTCGCGGTTATCAATGAGAGGATCATTGAACGCATCAACGTGGCCCGAAGCCTTCCATATTGTGGGGTGCATGAAGATTGCAGAATCGATACCAACAATGTTGTCGTTCAGCAGCACCATGCTCTGCCACCAATATGTCTTTATGTTGTTCTTGAGTTCCACACCCATCTGACCGTAATCATAGACAGCACCCAGACCGTCATAGATATCACTTGAGGGGAACACGAAACCATACTCCTTGCAATGCGCAACTACTTTCTTGAATACATCTTCTTGAGCCATAATTATATCTATTTTATTTTGTTTTCCAATACCGTACAAGGCCAAAGGCAAGAATCCCCATAACTGCAGACAGGAGCTCCTTCTTTCGCTACGCTTCATCAGGATGACACTGACAGCAAAACAGCCACTCCATATTTGCAATAACTCCGGCCACAGCCCTACACTTTCAAATATTTTGCGAAGATAATGATTTTTTACCTAAAAACACCGCCTGTAAGGCACTATAATTATAAATAACATTAAAAATAATGATATAAACTGAAATATAGTAAGATGCACAGCAGAGTGCACAATATTAGAAGCGTAAATTTCTTTTTTCGCCATTTTTTGTTTAAATTTGCGGTAATGTGCGAATAAAAGCGCGTATAAGTTATGGACAACAACGAATTTGACGAGAACATCGATGAGATGAACGGCGCCGGGGAGATGCCTGCGACAGAAAACGGGAGCCCCGCCGGCGAGGAGCATAGCCACTATGACCCCAGCGGCAGCGGTGACCCTATCACCCATAAGCTGACGGGAATGTACCAGAACTGGTTTCTGGACTATGCGTCGTATGTGATTCTGGAACGTGCAGTACCACATCTTTATGATGGATTGAAGCCTGTGCAGCGCCGCATACTGCACGCGATGCGTGAGCTTGATGACGGACGCTACAACAAGGTTGCGAATGTTGTGGGACACACCATGCAGTACCACCCTCACGGCGACGCTTCAATTGCCGGAGCACTGGTGCAGATGGGACAGAAGGATTTCCTCATCGACTGCCAGGGCAACTGGGGTAATATCCTCACCGGTGACTCGGCTGCCGCACCGCGATACATAGAGGCGCGTCTGTCGCACTTTGCACACGACGTGGTGTTCAACCCCAAGACAACGGAGTGGAAGCTGTCGTACGACGGCCGCAACAAGGAGCCTATCACCCTGCCGGTGAAGTTCCCGTTGCTGTTGGTACACGGCGTGGAGGGTATTGCTGTGGGCCTCTCTTCAAAGATTCTGCCGCATAACTTCAACGAGGTGTGCGACGCTGCAATAGCGTACCTGCGCAAGGAACCGTTCCAGCTGTTGCCTGACTTCCAGACAGGCGGCAGCATCGACGTGTCGCGCTACCACGACGGCGACCGCACGGGCCGCGTGCGCATCCGCGCGAAGATAACGAAGTCGGAGGACAACAAGACGCTGACAATCAACGAGATTCCGTTCGGAAAGACAACTCCGCTCATCATTGAGTCGATACTCAAAGCCGTTGACAACGGCAAGATAAAGATACGCAAGGTCGATGACAACACGTCGGACAAGGTGGAGATTTTAGTGCATCTTGCGCCGGGAGTCTCAAGCGACAAGACTATAGACGCGCTCTACGCATTCACCGACTGCGAGATAAGCATCACCCCATGCTGCTGTGTCATTGACAACCACACACCGGTGTTCCTCACCGTGAGCGAGCTGTTGCGCCGCTCGGTAGACAGCACCAAGGAGCTGTTGCGCCTTGAGTTGCAGATACGCAAGGGCGAACTGCTCGAGCAGCTGCATTTTGCATCACTCGAGAGTATCTTCATCGAGGAGCGCATATACAAGGACAAGGAGTTTGAGCAGGCACCCGACATGGACAGCGCGCTGGCACACATCGACCACCGTCTGGAACCGTACAAGAAGGATTTCATCCGCGAGATTACACGCGATGACCTGCTGCGCCTGATGGAGATAAAGATGGCGCGCATACTGCGTTTCAACAAAGACAAGGCAGAGGAGCTTATCGCACGCCTCAAGAAGGATATCGCCGACATCGACAAGCAGCTGGCGCAGATGACGGCGGTGACAATAAAGTGGTTCACCATGCTCAAGGAGAAGTACGGTGCACGCTACCCGCGCCAGACCGAAATACGCAATTTCGACACAATTGTGGCGGCAAAGGTGATAGAGGCCAACCAGAAGCTCTACATCAACCGTGCAGAGGGATTCATCGGTACATCGCTCAAGAAGGACGAGTTTGTAACAAACTGCTCGGACATCGATGACATCATCCTGTTCTACAAGGACGGAAAATACAAGATTGTGAAGGTGTGCGACAAACTTTTCGTGGGCAAGAACGTTATCCACATCGATGTGTTCAAGAAGAACGACAAACGCACAATATACAATGCCGTATACCGAGACGGCAAGAACGGCATACACTACATAAAGCGTTTTGCCGCGACAGGCATGACACGCGACCGCGAGTATGACCTCACGCAGGGCACTCCGGGCTCGAAGGTGGCATATTTCACAGCCAACCCCAACGGAGAGGCCGAGGTTATCAAGGTGTTGCTGAAGCCCAATCCACGCCTGCGCAATGCCATCATAGAGAAGGATTTCAGCGACATAGCCATCAAGGGACGCCAGTCGATGGGTAACATACTCACCAAGAACGAGGTGATGCGCATCACTCTGAAGAAACACGGCAGTTCGACCCTGGGCGGCAGAAAGGTGTGGTTCGACCGCGACATACTGCGCATCAACTTCGACAACCACGGCGAGTATCTGGGCGAGTTCCACAACGACGACAAGATTCTGGCAATACGCAACAACGGAGAGTTCTACCTGAGCCCTGTCGACCTTAACAACCACTATGAGGACGACCTTATGGTGCTTGAGAAGTTCGATCCCAACAAAGTGTGGACAGCGGCACTATACGACGCATCACAGCAGGGCTACCCGTATGTCAAGAGGTTCACTCTTGAGCAGAGCCCGCGCCGCCAGAACTGCTTCGGCGACAACAAGGACAACAAACTGATATGGTTCTCCGAGACACCGTTCCCGCGTATACAGGTGATGTTCGGCGGCAACGACAACTTCCGCGAGCCGCTGGTGATTGAGGTGGACGAGTTCATTGGAGTGAAGAGCTTCAAGGCACGCGGCAAGCGCCTCACAACATACGAGATTGACGAGATTATCGAGCTGGAGCCTACAAAGTTCCCGCCACCACCCGAGGTTATAGAGGAGCCTGAAACAGAGGAGCCAGGAAATGACAACCCCGAACAGCTGACACTGTTTGGTGAAGAATAAAGACAATCTTCATCAAGAGGGACCGTTAGGAAGCGAAGCAGAAAAAAACTCCTTCTCTTGAGCAAGAGGAGGTGGCACAAGCGAAGCGCAGTGACGGAGGAGTTGGAAATATGATTACAACAGAACATGTAAAGCCAATACCTACAGAAACTCCCTCCGCTACACTGTGTTCCGCTCGTCCCTCTTAACCAAGAGGGACAGTTGAAGAGCAACGGGTGGATAAAAGCAATCTTATCCGATCCTGATCTATTTTGACAAGAGATTCTAACAGTATATTAATTGGTGGAGTATAATAGGAACGTAAACAAAAAAGAAGTTAAAGGCCTAAGGCGCAATTTACGAAAGAATTTAACCCCAGCCGAGGCAACTCTATGGTTACAACTCAAAGCTAAAAGGCTAGATGGATTATCGTGGAGAAGACAATTCTCTATCGGCAACTTTATTCTTGACTTCTATTGCCCCAAGTATAAGTTATGCATTGAACTGGATGGCAATGAACATTATACAATGTCGGGAGACACATATGATTACGACAGGACAAACTACCTGAAATCCTGCGGAATCAGCGTACTTCGATTTGAGAACAACGAAATATGGCATAATCTGGATGGAGTTCTCAATGCCATAAGAGAAGAAATTGAAGGTTTAACAGAAAAACAAAAGAACAACTAATTATACCCTCCGCTACACTCTGTTCCGCTCGTCCCTCTAACCAAGAGGGACTGTTGGAGAGCAAGGCTGGAAGAGTTGAAGAATTATTATACAACACTCCCGTTATACCGATAATAATGAGAAATATCATAACCATAATTGCAGCCCTTGTACTGCTGGCGACACCGCTGGCTTCAAGGGCGCAATATATCATCACCGACAGCATAATTCCAGAGAGGATTGTGGTGAAAAGCACCCTGTTCGGCATAGGCAGCATGAACAACCTGGACACCTACCTCAGCGGCTACGACCACAAGGGCAGTGCGCTGTACCTGCAACATGAGAATTTCCGCGACGCACGCACAGGCAGCTACCGATGGAAGTTCCAGACACTGTTCAACGGTACAGTAGGATACACTACACAGGGCAACAACGCACAGCTGGCAGCCCTTGCTTCATACAGTTGGGGAGGATACCATCCTTTTACTGTGGGAGAGCGCCTGAAACTGCTTGCAGGAGTGCAGATACAGCTTGAGGGCGGAGCACTGTACATACCCTCCAACGGCAACAACCCCGTGGCAGCAAAGCTGCGCACTGCATTGGCGGCATCGGGAATGGCAATCTACCGCATACCGGTGAGAGAGAGCGAGTGGACGGCAAGGCTACAGCTTGACATCCCTCTTGCTGGAGTGATGTTCGCACCTGAGTTCGGGCAGAGCTATTATGAGATTTTCGGTCTGGGCCACACTGGCGGCATCATAGCATTCACCCATCCGCTTAACTGCCCGTCGTGGCGCCACACGCTGTCGCTTGACATCCCCCTGCGCTGGAAACGCCACAGCACCACCCTGCGCATCGCATACAGCGGCGACATTTTCCAGAGTGACATAAACGACATACGCTGCCACATATACCGCCACGCCTTCACCTTCGGATTCGTAAAGACAATATTCAAGGTAAAGCAGGAGAACAGCATCAAAGCGTACACCCCATACTAAAGCATAACAGAATGAAGAGAATACTTTTATATATCACCTTTCCGCTCATTCTTGCCGGCTGCATCGAGGAGGATGAGTTCAACAACACCCCCAACGGCAACTTCGAAGCATTGTGGAGCCTCATCGACGAGCGTTACTGCTTCTTTGCACAGGCCGAGGAGGAGTACGGACTCAACTGGGATGCCGTATATGACAGATATAAACCGCTTGCCGACACCTGCAGCAGCAACGCGGCCCTTTTTGACGTGCTGGGCGACATGCTTGCCGAACTGCGCGACGGTCATGTAAACCTCACATCAATCTACGGCACAAAGTTCTACTGGGACTGGAAGTTCGACCACCCCATCAACTTCAGCGACTCGATACAGCGCAACTACCTGGGCACAGACTTCCGCATCACCAACGGCATAAAGTACACACACCTTGAGGACAGCATCGGATATGCTTATGTCGAGAGCTTCGCAAACGGCTTCGGCACAGATAACCTTTCTGTGATGATGATGAACATGAAGGACTGCAAAGGTTTGATACTCGACATACGCAACAACGGCGGCGGCATGCTCACTGCCGCGGAGAAGTTAGCTTCATCATTCACAAAAGAGAAGATACACTGCGGATATATACAGCACAAGACCGGCAAGGGGCACTATGACTTCTCAAAGCCGGAGAAACTCTATCTTGAACCCGGAGAAGGAGCAATATGGCTGCGTCCAGTGGTGGTGCTCACCAACAGAGGCGTGTACAGTGCCGCCAACCACTTTGTAATGCTCATGCGCGAGCTGCCCCACGTTGCTATCCTGGGCGACAGGACAGGTGGAGGCAGCGGAATGCCGCTCAACAGCACCCTGCCCAACGGCTGGGGTGTCAGGTTCTCGGCCTGCCCCATACTTGACGCTCAGGGCAACCACACCGAATTCGGCATTGAGCCCGACATTAAGGTAGACATCAGCAGCGAGGACTGGAACCAAGGACGCGACACAATGATTGAAGAGGCCAAACAGGCCATATTTGAGTATTATGACAAAATATCAGGCAGAGAGTAGCTGTTTTTCAAAAAAATACACTATCTTTGCCGAGTCTTTCAGGAGACATACTAAGTTTTATCGCGCGTGTGGCGAAATTGGTAGACGCGCCAGACTTAGGATCTGGTGTTTTGCGACGTGTAGGTTCGAGTCCTATCACGCGCACGATGAGACAAAAGAGGAATTCTCAAAAAAAAGAGAGTTCCTCTTTTTTTTGAGAATCGACAATGCCGACAGCGGTTGGTCAAACGAAGTACGGGCGAAGCTCGTACCGTTTGGGCCGCGATAAGACGGCGTTGTCAATTTAAAAGATATAATTGACAATGCTTGCAGCAATAGGTCGCAGGATGCGTGGCGTAGTCTCGCCCTACGGGTCGCTGTTAGTTATTTTGGAACAACAACACTAATACCAATATATAAAAAACATAGAGTGTACCATAAGAAAATTTTAGGATATGCCCAATTATCAATAAAACTTTTTAGATTAGAGTAGCACAAAAAAACGTATAAATAAACCTGATTTTAGGTCATTTTGGTACATCTTAATTCGATGCAAAATCCTATTACTGCTCCAACACCTTGAATAAGCATCGAATATCTTTTGCCTTTTGATACCATTTAACATCATTATAATATAAGCTTAAGGAGCAATTACTACTATTTTTTATAGACATATACAAAAAGTGGCACACGCGCTTGCGGGTATCAAAAATAATACCTATATTCGCAGTGATATATAAAAACAAGATGCCTGAGATTTTTAGATTTTACGGATTCTCATTTTTCTTTTATAGCAGAGAACATGAGCCATTACACGTTCACGTAGAAGGTAACGACGGTATGGCAAAGTTTGATTTAGTCGAAAATGAATTTGTATTAAGAACTGCTTATAATATTAAAAGCAATGACCTTAAGAAGATTAAAGAGGTTATTGACTATAATCAGGACATTATAATCAAGCATTGGATTAAGTATTTTGGAAAGGAGGAATAAAGATATGAAGATTGTTAGAGTCTGGTTTGACAAGGATTATGTATATGGAGTAGATAATAAAGGTAAAGAGTATCGCCAATCCTTGCTTTGGTATCCGCATTTGCTGTCTGCAAATGAAGAAGAACGTATGAAATATACTATTGGCCTTGATGGCATTCATTGGAGAGAGCTTGATGAAGATATAAGTTTTGAGAGTTTTGAGTACGAGGATGCAGAACCAACACCATTACAAAGGTTTTTCTTGACACATAAGGAACTGAATATTGCAGAGTTTGCCAAACTCATAAATATAAATGCTTCTTTGTTGAGAAACTATATAAACGGTTTCAAGAAACCCTCAAAAGAACGTGAAGAACAGATTTTGAAGGAGATACACAAGATTGGAGCCGGATACCTGGAAGTCGTATTCTGATATTGAATGACAAAACGGGATATTATGAGCAAAAAGAATGAAATTTATGATGTAAGTGCCGAACTTGCAAGGGAATTTGGCGAGGTTGGTACTAAAAGTCGTGCAGAGGCTACCGCTAAGGCTTGGGAAGAGTACAATGCACAGATATTGCATGATGAGACTAAAGAACATAAAAGATTAAAGAGGAATTGTTAACAATTCCTCTTTAATCTTTTATAATCGACAATGCTTGCAGCAATAGGGCGCAGGATGCGTGGCATAGTCACGCCCAGCGCATTACTCCGCGCTCAGTTCTTGTACGGCGGCTTTGGCATTCTCTGAAAATTCCGCGTCGTTGGAATCCGCCAAAATGCGGTAGTATTTGAGGGCATTCTGCTTGTCGCCCAACTTCTCATAGGTATAAGCTATGTTATTGACAACAAGCATATCACCGGGAGAAACGCTGTATGCCGACAGATACCAGTCGAGGGCACTCTTCAGATCCCCTGCATAGAACCTCATCACCCCTTTGTCGCTCAAGAAGACGGGGTCTTTCGGGTAAAAACGGACGCAGGCATCCACCATATCCTCGGCAGACACCAAATCTTCGGCATCGACAAGCTGAGAAAGATAATCCTGTATACAGTCTCTCATATATGATACACCGTCGGTTTCAACAGGCTTATCAAGGGTACCGAGCCATTTATTGTCATTAACCACTGAATGCTCGACCATGGAACATACTTCTTTGACAGCAGATGCATTCTCCCCGACTTTAAGATGCACTGTGATTTTTCCCAACCTTAAATCTATTCTATCCGGGTACTTTGCGATGCCGTCTGCCAGAATTGCCTTTGTGTAACCTACCCTAACCGAATCGGTCTGGACATCACTGTACATGTATTGCGTATTCCCCAAAGAGTCCTCCATGACATAATAACCTCTTCCGTTGGCCGGTTTCTCGTCCGAAAGGGTTATCACATCACTGACAGCGTCCATGAAATAATAATTTGCACGCAACGAGAAAAGCTCCGCGTCACCGGGGTACAGTCTCTCCCAATCAGAAATAAGTGACACAACAGTTGTTGTATCGTGTTCCGATACCGCCTGGCTGAATCTGTCATAAAGTTCCGCCTTTGTTTGGGCAAATACTGCACAAGAGAGCAGCATGAAAATGAATGTAGAAAAGATACGACGCATATTTGTTTAGAGTCTAGAAGCTGTTTAAGAAACGGTTTAAATTTCTAAAAAAAGTATTCTTATATTTGAAACTGCCATTTCGTTGATTATCGCTAAACAGGCAACTCGCCTTGACTTTGTAAAGATATACTTTTGCCAACACAAAAGCAAACGTACAGTTTAATTTGCGGATAAAAGACAACAAGTCGTGCAGAGGCATCTCCCGGCACGACTTATCATTATAGAACTTTACCGCAACCTTTAATAGTCTATCACCTACCACTACAAGATATACACCTGCAGCAGATACACAAACCAAATCGGACTAAACCGTCACGACAACCCTTAACATTCCACCATTAAACATCTAAACGCTAAACATTCATCGCCAACCTCTCTATTCCTTTTTCGTCGAGCCTATAAGTTGTCCACTCGTCGAGCGGAACGGCACCCAACGAACGGTAGAACTCTATGCTGGGGGTGTTCCAGTTGAGACACACCCACTCCATCCTGCCACAGCGGCGCTCACGCGCAATCTTTACAAGTTCCATAAAGAGAGCCTTTCCATAGCCCTTGCCACGATGCCCGGGGCAGACATACAGGTCCTCAAGATAAAGACCACCGCGCCCCACGAAGGTAGAGAAGTTATGGAAGAAAAGTGCAAACCCCACCTCCTTGCCACCTTCTACGGCAAATATGACCTCGGCACGGCACTTGTCGAACAGTTCTTCCTCAAGCATCCCGACAGTAGCCTCAACCTCGTTCTCCATTTTCTCGTATTTCGCTATCCCTTTGATGAATTCAAGTATAAGGGCTGTGTCTTCACGCACAGCCTTGCGTATAACAAAATCTATTTTCTCCATATACCAATAAACGAAGGCAGGTTCCACAAACCTTCTTATAGATTTATAGAACCTGCCCGTATTATACAACTCCTTATATTACCACTTCAAGAACTTGTGGGTACGTACAGTACCTGCACTCTTGATTATTGCAAGGTATGATCCCTTTGGCTGTGCGGCGAGCGACACTTTAGCCTCTCCACCTGCAGCCACAGCCTTTGTTGCAAGCTGCACACCGCCAAGATTGACAACAGTAACCTCGGCGCTCTGACCAAGACCTGAACAACGCAATGTCTGTGACTCTGGATCGTACTCGACAACCGCCTCACCGATACCGACATTCTCTACGCCTGTATCATTGCCGTTGATTGTGCTCACGCGCATTTTGTGCGAAACGGCTGAATAAGGACAGTAGTACTGATATTCAGTACCCGGGCCACAGCTACCGTTACCCAAGCCACGCTGCATATAATCGAATGTTGCATAGACAACATCGCTCTTCTCGAGGTCCCATGGGTGAAGAACCGGTGTCAGGTACTGTGTCTGATCGTAGTGTGAAAGCGAGAAGGAAACATCACCTTCAGTCTCTATCTTGATTGCATTGCCATTATCGGGGTTCCACAAGGTGAGATCACGCAGAGCCATACGGTTACCGTGTGACTGCGGATGGGCATACATCTCGAACATATCGTCCACGGTTGTCGTATAACGTCCGAGGAACGAGCCTGTCTGACGGTCGACATAGTTCGCCCATGGACCCTTCGCATAGTACTCGACATTCTCATAACCGGCAGGGAAAATCAGGTCGAGACCCACGCGGCGCAAACTGTTTGTTCTTGGGCTATAGTCGACCTTCATGTCAACCACGCCGCTTGCATACACGGTATATGTTATCACATAAGGACATTTACTATGTGCAACATTGACTTTAATGTTGCATGTAAGACCGTCGCCTGAAAGTGCGCTGCTTACGGTAGCTGAGTTTATGGATGTTGTTGCATCGCCAAAATTATGATTGCCGTAAGGGCTCTCGTTCTCAATCCAGCGGATATTGCTGTATATTGGGAACCTTCCTGGCTCAAGTACCTGTACACCGTTAGCAATCCACTCCTTCACGAAGCCCTGTGCATCGAGTTTGAAACTGATGTTGCCGTTTGTCACAGACACACCGTTACTTTTGCTGACAGTCAATACATCACCTGCCTGCTGGACAGCAGCCAATGAGGTACGTGCCTGGAGCACAAACTGCTCGGTTGCCATTGGATAGCCCGCCTCGCACCACGCCTCAGCCTCTTTCTTGAGAAGCTCTACATTGAGCAGATACTCCTTGCCGCTCTCAATGGAAGTTGCAATATCCAGGGCTACTGCAGCTGTAAAGCTCGGGGCTGTAGCGGGAATTCCAACGGTAGATGTCTCTACGACTTCACCGTCGCATAGCACTGAATAACGCAAATCAAATTCATCGAGATTCAAGAAATTGTACTTGTTCTTTATTGAAAGAGTACCATTGCTATATGTAAATTTCACATACTGGTATACCTTCTTGACCTCAGTGAGTTTTGGGGTCCACGCACGGTCGGCTGTAATGATACCGTTGTTGCAGAAGTTACCCTGATGTGGTCCCGGATAGTCGTAACCACTGGTATACACAGGGAAGCCGTTCTTCTCAAATTCACCGCTCTTTATTGCCTGTGGGTCATAGATAGACTGGTCTACCCAATCCCATATACAGCCACCGATGCCGTAACGGCTGCTCTCAATGATGTCCCAATAGTCCTGAAGGTTACCTACGGCATTACCCATGGCGTGAGCATACTCGCAGAGGAAGAATGGCTCGCCACCGATACTGCTGTTAGCGTATGAGCGCACATAACTCAAGTCGGGATACATCTTTGAATGCATATCAGTATTGTTGGCAGAGTTCTCGTTAGAGTAACCCTCATAGTGGATTGGACGCGGGTCAAGAGCCTTGACAGCTGCATATGTGGCGTCGAAGTTGACACCTGTACCCGATTCGTTACCAAGTGACCAGAAGACAATTGACGGGTGGTTGCGGTCACGGTAGACCATGCGCACCGTACGGTCCACATACTGTGCTTTCCAGGTGGGATCGTTCGAGATACATTTGTTCTTCATCTCGCTCCAGCTCTTATGGCACTCCACATCGGCCTCATCCATTACATAAAGACCATAGTAGTCGAACATCGCATACATCTTGGCCTGACGCGGATAGTGGCTTGTACGCACAATGTTCATGTTGCTCTGCTTCATCATCTCCACGTCCTTGAGCATAGTGGGAACATCAATTGCGCGACCGTAGAGAGGATGTGTATCCTGAGTGTTCACACCCTTGAAGAAGACACGCTGGCCGTTGATGCGCACCACGCCGTTCCTTATCTCGATGTGACGGAAACCGTATTTTGTAGAGAACACCATCTCCTCGTTGCCGGCAGCATCCTTCTGACGCACAACAACGGTATAGAGATTAGGAGTCTCAGCTGTCCATGCCTGCAGCCCGGTGAGGTCGCTGAACAGGATGTCGCAATTTGCGACGGTCTCGCCCTCAGCCAACTCTACATTGACGTTATTTGTAGCGACAACAGTGCCGTCGGGGGCTATAAGCTCAGCCTCGATGCTCTTTGAAGCAGCCACAGCAGTGCGGTTGTCAACCTCAAGGGCAACATTCATGCTGCCGCCTGTGTATGAAGTATTGAGAGTGCTGGTGATATAATGGTCGCGGACAAAAGTCTTTGGTGTGGCATAGAGATACACGTCACGGTGCAAACCACTCATGTGGAACATATCCTGACCCTCGAGATAAGAGGCATCGCTCCAACGGAACACCTGTACACATATGTTGTTCTCTCCGGTACGTACATAGGCACTGATATCGAATTCGTGGTCGTTGTTACCGCCCTGTGTGTAGCCCACATACTGGCCATTGACCCATACGAAAGCCGCACTATAAAGGCCGTCGAAGTGCAGGAACACATTCTTTGCAACCCAGCCTGCAGGGAGGTCGAATGTACGGCGGTATGAACCTACCGGATTGTCACCAACGCCCTCGACCTTGTTCGCAACGTATGGAGGATTGTTGTGGAAAGCATACTCCACATTCACATATAGAGGCAGGTCGTAGCCCTTCATCTCCCAACAAGAGGGAACATCGATGTCGTCCCATGCTGATACATCGACATTGTCACCCCAGAAAGCATCCTCCTTTGGACGTGCCGAAGGATCCTTTACGAAGTTGAATTTCCATGTACCGTTGAGTGATAGGTAATCGGCCTTCTCCGGGGTGAGCCATGGAAGATTGTAATTCGCGTCCTCTTTCATTGCAGCTGTGGAGGTATAAGGGATGAATGTTGCATGGGCAGCCTCCTTGTTCTCTTCGAACACCTGCTGGTTCTCCCAGTAGTCGCCCAGTGGAGCCGGGACCTCGGTAAAGAAGAACTTTGTATCGTCACCGCTTATGTCTGTGGTTGTAACCAACGGCTCGCCGGCAACCGACTTGATATAGTATTTTGTGCTCTGATAAACACCGTACAGGCGGAATGTGCCGTCACCCACCTCCTCGGCATATATATTCTGATTGTAGTTGTCGGCATTCTTTGTGTAGAGCAATGGAGTCCTGTCACCATTGAGGAACATATCAAGTGAGAGGTCGCAGCTGTGGACTGTAAAGACAAGAGCATCCTTACCCGAAGATACTTTCCACATCTGTCCCTCGTCGCCTTCAACATAAGGTTTTGAATACACATACGACGACGGTTTGCTGCCTTCGGGTGCCGTAAACACCTCCTTGTTGGCAACATTGCTTATGACAAAAGTCTTGCCCGAAGTAGGAGGCAATGCCTGACGCTTGCCCGTATCGTGGAAACGGAACAGGATGGCATTACCTGAAAGGTTATAGGACATCGTGGGATAACTGCCCGATGCGCCCAAATACTGGTAAGGATTCGCTGCATTGGCAAGTTTGTAGATATCCGGCTCTACCTCAATCAGCAGGAACTGCTGGTTGGGATTTGCGGGCTCATAGTTCCACTGTACTGGGTATCCCACACCGGGAGCCATATCAAGCGCCTTACCCGAAGTGGGGTTAACAAGGATGATGACACCATCGACTTCAGTCGGATAAAGAGCCCACTCCTGACCAAAGCTGGAAGCATTGTCGGCCGCAAAGATAATTCTCGCATCATTGTTCATATTGTCACCATTGGACAGATACCTACCGTTGGAGACATTCTCAATCCTGTAGATTGTCATAGCCGATGGTTCAAGGCCGTCGGCATAAGCCGTTGTGGTACAAAGAGACGCAAGAAGCGTGAGGACCACAACAAATAGTCTTGAAATTCTTTTCATAAATTATAGTTAGTTGGTTTTATTTTCGTCTGCGGACGCAAAGATATTAAAAGTTATGAATTTATAATAAATTATAAAATATAAGTTCAGGATTTTATATTTTTTTCAGAACTCGCTTTTTTGGTGTATCTTCGCGAGAGATTAGAACAGACACGCAAAAGGACAATGACAAAGAAGATAATCTACGCTCTTGCCGCAGTAGCTGTTATTGCAGTCGCGCTATTTTTCATATCAAAAAAGAACGGCAACGTTGCCGATGAACAGACAGCCTGCGCAACAGACAGCATCATATATACAGCCCCAAAGGAGACAATAAAGAAATACGGATTCCCCATTGAGGAGTTCATCATCAAATACGATACCATAAAGCCACGCGAGACCCTTGCCGAGGTACTTTTCGGCTTCGGGTTCAGCGCACAGCAGATACATGACCTCACGCAATGCCCCGACAGCATTTTTGACGAAAGGAAGATTCGCCCGGGAGAGGCATGTGCCCTCCTTTGTGACAGGGACAGCGCTGCGCGTTACTTTGTTTACGAGACAAGCCCGAAGAGCTATGTGACATTTGATATTGCCAACGGCTTCAGCGCAGAAAGGTTCGAGAAGCCCACTGAGTGGAAGACGACAGAGGTTGCCGGCCGCGTGAACTCATCGCTGTGGGTGGCGATGCAGGAGAGCAACACCTCACCGCAATTGGCAGTGCTGATGTCACACATCTTCGGTTGGTCCATCGACTTCTTCGGTATTCAGAAGGGCGATGAGTTCCGTCTGATATATTCACAGGAACATGTTGAGGAGACACCGCTGAACAACTACCGCATTGAGGCGGCATCGTTCTGCGCATCGGGAAACACCGTATATGCGATTCCGTTCGTACAGGAGAACGAGGAACTGTTCTACAACATCGACGGCAACAGCCTCGAGGGTGCGTTCCTGAAAGCACCGCTCGATTTCTACCGTATATCTTCAAAGTTCTCTAACAGCCGCTACCATCCCGTACTCAAGCGCTACCGCGCCCACCACGGTGTTGACTATGCCGCGCCTAAAGGAACTCCGGTATATGCCATCGGCAGCGGAAAGGTAATAAAGAAGGCCTATCAGGCCGGTGGTGCAGGATATTACATAAAGATCCGTCACAACAGCACATACACAACAAGTTACATGCATCTGTCGGGCTTTGCGAAGGGACTGAAAGAGGGTGATTTTGTAAAGCAGAAACAGGTTATCGGCTATGTGGGCTCGACAGGACTCTCCACAGGCCCGCACCTTGATTTCCGCGTATATGAGAACGGCAAGCCAATCAATCCTCTGACAATAAAGTCACAGCCCAAGAAACCTATCAGCGAGGCAAACAAGGCTGCTTTCACGGTTATAAAGGACTCGTTGGTCAACAGACTGACAAATATCCCCTTTGCCGCTGCAGAGACACCTGTGCAGGAAGAAGAGAGCGATCAGGAGATTGAACAATTGTAAAGTCCTGTACAATTGAGCACTAAATCATTATATAGGCCAAGGAGACTACGCTTATAAGTACCCACAACAAAACTCCTTGCAGAAGCGGTTTGATGCCTACCTGACGCAACACATCAAGCGACAGCGACGCACCGATAAAGAACATCGTAAGCGTCAAACATTTACGTGCCACTCCATTGATAACCTCACCTACCTGTGGAACAGAATCAAGAAGATAGGTATTCACTACCATTGCTACAACAAACCAGAATATAAACCAAGGAACAGTCAGCTTTTTCCCTTTTGAACGGAATATTACGGCCGTAAACAGAGCCACCGGGATTATCCACAATGCACGGGTGAGCTTTATTGTCGTAGCTACCTCAAGAGCCGCATCACTGTATGCTGCACCGGCGCCCACAACAGAACTGGTATCGTGAATAGCTATTGCAGCCCAGGTCCCGAATTCCACGTCACCCATTCCCAAAGCACGTCCTATTACCGGGAACACAAACAGCGCTATCGCATTGAGTATGAATACCGTGCCCAAAGCAACTGACATCTCGCTCTCCTTAGCATTGATGACCGGACCTACTGCCGCTATCGCACTGCCACCGCATATTGCCGTACCCGAACTGACAAGATAAGAGGTGTTACGGTCAACCTTCAATAACTTGCGCCCAATGAGCCAGCCTATGGCAAGCGTACCGAAGACCGAGATTATCGTAAAGGACATACCCTCGGCACCAGATGCAAGAGAGGCCTCAAGGTTCATTCCGAAGCCCAGCCCCACGACAGAGTACTGCAACAGCATCTTCGAACATTTCTTGTTGAACTTCGGGAACGGCTGACCGCATAACAATGCGAACAGCAGTCCCATAAAAAGCAGGAACGGCGGAGTGACCCAAGAGGCAACCCCCTCAAGACCGGGTATATATGTTATGAACAGCGCCACTGCAAACAGCACAAGGTTGGCAATATACAGTATCCTTGAATATATTCTCATAGCTACAGATTATTCATTTCTTCTTTTTGGGATTTGCGGGAAACCACCCCTTCTCTACCCTCTTCTTCTGCTCGAACACCTCGCCGATGCTCCAGAAAGAGGAAAATGCCACCACGCCAAGGATTATCGACAGCGTTAGATTTGCCACCATCAACGACGCTATGCCGGCAACAATGCCGAGCAAGAGAAAAAGCCACCAGCTCCTGACACCGATGTAATACTCAGCCTTTATCACAAGCGGATGAAAAAGCCCGATGACCAGAAAAGTGGCAACGCCTATTACTATTCCTGTAAAATTCAGTTCCATAAATTATATAAATTCCATACAAAATAACTGCAAATATATGAAACCGACAAAATAATTTGTGGTTTTCGCTTTGTTCGTTTATTTTTGCAAAAGAGTGCAAATTAATTATAAACAACACACGATATGAGTATCATCAAGAAAATCTTCAGGACTGGTGCGCTAGCTTCATTGCTGTTCGCATCAACAGTAGCCAACGCCCAGGAGGCACAGTACACCCCAACACCCGAAAACCTCAAGGCCCGCCAGGAGTTTGCCGACAGCAAATTCGGTGTCTTCATCCACTGGGGTATATACAGCATGTTCGCCCAAGGCGAGTGGTATCTGCAGAACTTCCCCATCGACAAGGCTGAATATGCAAAAGCTGCCGATGCGTTCTACCCTCACCGTTTCAACGCAAAGGAGTGGGTTGCAGCCATTAAAGATGCCGGAGCAAAATATATCTGCTTCACCACAAGACACCACGACAGCTTTTCAATGTGGGATACAGAGCAGAGTGACTACAACATCGTTGACGCCACCCCATTCGGACGCGACGTGCTCAAAGAGCTTGCCGACGAGTGTCACAAGCAGGGCATAAAGCTGCACCTCTACTATTCACACATTGACTGGGCGCGCGACGAGTATCCTTTGGGACGTACCGGCAAAGAGGTAATCGGCCGTGTAAGGACAAATGAGAACTGGCCTGCATATTATGACTTCATGAACAAGCAGTTGACCGAACTCCTCACCAACTACGGCGAGATCGGCGCCATCTGGTTCGACGGCAAGTGGGACCGCGACGAGGACCCCGTTCCGTTCGACTGGCAGCTTGACGAGCAGTACGCGATGATCCATCGCCTTCAGCCCGCCTGCCTCATCGGTAACAATCACCACGAGACCCCCAACCCGGGCGAGGATATACAGATTTTCGAGCGCGACCTACCGGGCGAGAACAAGGCCGGACTGAGCGGCCAGGACATCAGTCGCTTGCCTCTTGAGACTTGCCAGACAATGAACGGCATGTGGGGCTACAAGCTCGTTGACCAGAACTACAAGAGCACCGAGACGCTGTTGCGCCTGCTCATCAGCACATCGGGCAAGGGAGCGAACCTGTTGCTCAACGTAGGTCCCCAGCCCAACGGTCAGATTCCAGCTGCCGCAATCGAGCGCATGAAGGAGATGGGCGAGTGGTTGCGTGCCAACGGCGAAACAGTATACGGCACAACAGCAGGTGACATCCCTGCGCAGGAGTGGGGTGTTACCACACGCAAGGGCAACCGTCTATTCGTACACATCTTCGACCTGGGCGAGAAGGAACTTCTGTTGCCTCTTGACTGCAAGGTGAAGAAGGCGTTCACATATGCCGACAAGAAGCCTGTCAAGTTCAAGAAAACAAAGGAAGGAGTGAAACTGATGCTCAACGAGGTTCCACAGGGCACTGATTATATCGTAGAGCTTATCACAAAGTAAGATACCGTCTAAAAGGCAACAACTTCCGGTTTTCACTTTTCCGTTTTAACATTTAACTTTTCAAAATATGCCAATACTTGAAATATGCGCGGGTAGCGTGGAGAGCGCTCTCGCAGCACGCGACGGAGGAGCACAACGCATAGAGCTTTGCGCAGCACTTGAAGTAGGCGGTGTGACACCGTCGGCTGGCCTCATAGCTGAGGCCCGCAAGGTTGACGGGCTTATACTCAACGTAATCATACGCCCAAGAGGAGGCGACTTCCTTTACGATGCCCATGAGGCAGCCTGTATGGAGCAGGACATACGCACATGCAAGCAGCTGGGTGTTGACGGTGTAGTCATTGGCGCACTCACAGCCGATGGTGATATTGATACAGAGTTATGCAAACGTCTGGTAGCAGCAGCCGACGGCATGAGCGTCACTTTCCACCGTGCATTCGACATGTGCCGCGACCCGAAGAAGGCGCTTGAGGAACTCATCGGTATCGGATGCGACAGGGTACTCACATCGGGACAGGCAGCAACAGCCCAGGCAGGTATTCCTCTGCTGAAAGAGCTTGTGGAGCAGGCCGACGGGCGCATAATAATAATGCCCGGATGCGGAGTGAACAGCGGTAATGCAGGCGCAATACTACAGGCTACAGGCGCCAATGAGATACACGCATCAGCGCGCAAGAGCGTGGGCAGCGGCATGAAGTTCCGTCATAGCGGGGTGAGCATGGGCAACCCCGACTGCGACGAGTATGCACGCAAAGAGACCGATGTAAATGAAGTAAAAGCCATTATTGCCAGTTTTGCATGAAAGCACTGAAAGAACGTATTCTAAAAGACGGAAGATGCCTTGAAGGAGGCATCCTTAAAGTAGACAGTTTCATCAATCACCAGATGGACCCGCTACTTATGATGGAGATGGCAAAAGAGTTTGTCGAGAGATTCAAAGACAGTGATATTGACAAGGTCATCACCGTAGAGGCAAGCGGCATAGCACCGGCAATTATGGTCGCTTACCTGATGAAGGTGCCTGTAGTCTTTGCAAAGAAGAAGATTCCGAGCACAATGGAGGGGGTACTGAAAAGCGAAGTATTCTCCTTTACGAAGAGCCGTTCATACAACATCTGCGTCAGCGACAGTTTCTTGCTGAGAGGCGAGAGGTGTCTTTTCATCGATGATTTCCTTGCCAACGGCAATGCGGCAACCGGAATACTGGACCTTGCATCCCAGGCCGAAGCCGAGATTGTGGGAATGGGATTCCTTATAGAGAAATCGTTCCAGGCCGGAGGCAGGATGCTTCGCAACAAAGGCATCCATGTGGAATCACTTGCCATAATAGAGAGCCTCGACAACTGCGAGATAATAATCAAGGAACAATAAGAAACTGTTTGAATTTATAATAAAAAATGGAGACCATGGTCTCCATTTTTATTTTGCGTGACAATTAAAATTCACAGTACATATTTTAATCAAAACCCACCAGCAATGTCATAATGAAGCGGATCCCTAAACCACTGGATTTGTCATGCTGGAGCGGAGCGAACCAACGGTCGACGCCCGAGGCTTTAAAGCCAGAGGGGCTAAAGTCAAGCATCTAAAAATCGCGAACCTGTCATCCCGACAGAGCACAGCGACAAGGGATCTCAAGCAATACTAATACAGAGTTTTTTTTCGGGCAAAGCCCTCAACAACACGTTTCCTATCGTCGAAATGACAAAACGCTGAATTTCAGCAGACTTGCTATAGACAATGTGTCATATAGTTTTTAGCCCCTCACCGCTCCGCGGAGCTCCCCATGATTACAAGCAAGGGGAGCAGCTTTTTTGTTTATTTTGCACAAGTGACGTGCGCTTTTAATAAATTGGGGAGCATGCCACAAGGGCATGCTTTTACAAATTACTCACAAACAGGGCGGACACTCTGACCAATGCCGCGGGAGCAGCCGTCCCAGTCGTAGTCATCGTCGTCGAAGCTCAGGCGGAACGCGCCGCTGCTGTAGTTGTAGCCCAACAAACCCGACCAGTAGCGGCCGTGCTTACCTCTGCCGTTGAGCTCGGTACCGTTGCGGTAACCCGCAGCAGGCAGGAAGATACTGTTGCAGTTAGGGCCGGTAACACGGTAACCGTTAACACCATTGAGTTCAGTCCACTCCCAAGTGCATTCATTAAGGAGTTCCTTCTGCTCCTCTAACGTAGGCATACGCCAACTGCCACCCCATTTGACATGAGCGACATCATCATCAGGGTCAAGAACGGTCTTGTTATCCACACGACCATCGTCGCTATCAGTGCAATATTTTGTCATTGAATCACTACTGCCATTGCACCACTTATAAGTATCCCAATCATAATTGCTCTTCTCCTCGGTCTCGCCCCATGCGTAGTAACCGCCATACTCTTCGGGCTTTTTTGCACCAACATTACAAGTAGCCCACTTAAGACCACTGCGCAGGCCAAGATCGACACATTCATGACCGTTAATCACCATTATGAATCGTGCAATCAAATCAACATATTCATTTACAATAAATGTATATTCTGTTTCAGTACAGACCACGGTATCACTGACAAACCAACCTGCGAACTCAGCACCTTCATCAGGCGTGGCAATGACGGTTACCTCGGTACCGGGAAGCACGGCAATCTCCGTATCCCATATATGATTGAACTTGGATAGATCTTTAAAAGCGACATCACCGCTATTGGAAGCGCTGATGGTTACATGCATATACTCGGTAAAACGGGCTGTCAATGTAATGTCTTCCATGGCAACGAACTCAAAGAACGGATCGGTGCTCACAGGTGTCTCGGATTCATCGGTATACCAGCCGGTAAAAGCATAGCCATCATCGGGAGTGGCTGCAACCTCGACGAGACTGCCTATAAGCACATCGGCAGATGTGCCGATATACCTGGTTATGGAAACTGTGCCATGACCGACACTCTTGACTGTCACCGTGCAGACGGTTGAATCCTTTTCGTCCTCACTACAGGAAACAAAAAGAGAGATAAAGGCAACAAGAAGGCCTAAAAGAAATGACAAACGCTTCATATAGATTTATAAAATGGTTACTACTAGCTATCAAAAGCAGTAAGGATGCCCCAGAGCGCACCCTTACCAACAAATTGTTCCACCCGAGAGCCGGAGTCTTATTTCAACTTCTGAATAACCTTGATCAGCTGTTCACCCAAGCCGATTGAGTAACCCTGTGACATGAACACCACGCGGTTGAAGGTGTCTGCAACAAGGATTACAGGACGGTTAGGATTCTGCAGCTTCATGTTCTTGACAATCTCGTTGTAGATTGTATCGTCAATATCTGTACCCCATACAACTGTTGAAGGAAGGTTGGGGAAGTCATTCACAAAGCGGTTTGCCTCGCTCTGGTCGCGGAAGAGGAGCACCATCTTCTGGCCCCACTTCTCGAAGTCGTCCTTGTAAGGCATCACGTCGCGCAGGAAGTGGTTGGTTGGCTCGCTACCCGGAGCGATGAGTGCAATCACATAGTATCCGCGTCCTGTTGCCGAGAGCAATGAACGGCTGCGGCCCTCGGTTGTATCGTAGAAGAGATTCTCGCTGTTGAAGTCACCGATAACCTGCAAATCCTCGCTGCTCTCGCGCTGTACATATTTGAGCACATTCTCCTCACCCTCCTTCACATTGAAGAATGTAAGGTGCGCAAGCACACCGCCGTCGGCCATACGTGTACCTGTCATCATCAAGTAATCACCTTCGTCCATCGGGGCACCGTCACGGAAGTGAGAGTTGACGCTTGTAGCCTCCTCGGGATAGCCGAGCAACTGCAAGCGGCCGTCAACAATCTTTGAGATCGAGAAGTGTGAATAGTATTTCGGGTTGTCGAAATAACGTGTAGGAGTGAAATCGGCTTTGATAGTACCCTGTGGAGCATTCTCGCCTGCAGCCTCCTCAAAGTTCACATCAGCCCAACGGCCGGGAGCGGGCATATACTGTGTCTTGCCTGTAACCTCGTCGATGCGGGCTGGGATACCTATGGCGCGCGCACCTGCGACAAAGAAGATGTCACGAGAGTGAGGATCGGCAACGCGTACATCCCATACACCCTTCGGAGACATACAGAGCGACAATGGGTTCCACTCGCTGCTCACCTGGATATTCTTGCGGCACCACTCTACCCAACGCTGTGGGTCACCGGCAAAGAACTGACGCTTGTCAGCATCGAACTGTTTGCGGAAGAATGACTTATAAGGAGTAAGCATCTCGTTGCTCACACGCGGATTGAGGATATAATTGCGGTATATCTCATCGTAGCTTCCGTTACGTGCTGTGTTCTTGAGGTGATCATTGAGTACCTTAAGGCTTACATCGCGGAGGTCCTTGTCAGAAACGACAGTGAGCAGGTAATATGCCAGCTGACGCTCCAACACCGGAGTCTCTGAAAGGAACTTCACTATTGTAGCATGGTTTCCGCGTGACTTGCGGAGTATCTCGACAAGGTTGTCGCGGGGCGCATCGCCGAAGCCGAGACTCTCGACAAAGCGGAGGGCTTCCTCGGGAGTGATGAATGTAGAGACGTATGCAGCACGGATTGAGTCCTCGTATGCGAAACGGCGTGCATTCTCTGCAGCCTGTTCCTCACTTACATAAGGAACGGTATTGCGCTCACGTGGAGGGGTGATATCCATCTCAAGGGTAGCAGTAAAGCCCGGAGCCTTATCTACAACAACTGTCACCTCCTTATCCTTGCCTGCCGCAAACTTCGCAAAGCCGAACTTGCCATCGTGAGAAGCCCAGGCTACCATATCGCCCAAACCGCTTGTTATTGAGGTGTTACCCTCATCATCGCAAACCTTTGTCGCAGCGGTGTAGAACTCTGCATAGTTATAAATCTTGAACTCCACTGTAGCCTTCAACGGGTTGCCGTCACCGTCAACAACCCTGACGTTTGTAGTCGCCACAGGAGCATAGTTCGATGTAACGTTGATTTCAGTGAAACAGGGTGTTACGCTAAGGACCTCTTCGGGGCCGTCATAACTGCCGAATGCATTGGTGTGCATGAGCATACCGCGTGACGCAGGAGCATTGAACCATGCGAGGTTAAGCACGGGCTCGGGCTCACAGGCACCGAGAAAATACCACTTTCCGTCAATCCATGCCTCAACCCACGCGTGATTGTTGTCGGTATGTGCCCAACGCGGGGTATATACCTGACGTGCAGGAATACCCACTGCACGCAGAGCTGCTACAGTGAATGTAGACTCCTCACCGCAACGGCCATAAGCCGTGCGTACTGTTGCGAGCGGAGAACTTGTACGTATGTCACTTGGGGTGTATGTCACCTTCTCGTGGCACCAGTGGTTGACCTCAAGCACAGCATCGCGCATTGAGAGACCCACTACCCTGTCCTTCAGTTCCTTGAAGAACACCTCGCGGCTATTGTCGAGGTTCTCGTTGTTCACGCGTACAGGCAGTACGAAATGGAGGAACTCCCTTACAGGAACACTCTTTCCCCATGGCATATCGGTACGTGCCTTGAGGGCATAGTTCACATTATTCAGGTGAAAATCAGCAGAATAGTCCGCGATATCAGGCAAAGGCATATAAGCATACATGAACTGCATTGTCTGACGTTGCTCGGGAGTAAGAGGCTTCTCAAAGACCTTGAAATACTCCTCATGATCCAAAGCCTTGCGGCGGTTCTCGAAATCACGGGCTATTTTGCCCTTTTCATCGAAGTTCTTTTGTGCATGGAGCTGCCCGAACGATAGCATTGCAACAACCATCGAAAGCAGCAGTGAAACAGTTTTTCTCATATCGTGAATTATTAGATTATATGCTTGTGGCAAATGCAAATATAATCAATAATCTCCAAGATACCGTTCAATTCACTTATAAAAATATATCAAATAGTTTGAAAGTAACCGGAAAACACCGAGAGCAGACCGGGAGATTTCATTTTCAGCATATCTCGCGCGATTTTAAATTATATTTTATATCTTTGCTAATTGCATACCGCAGCAAGCATTACAGGCACTACTGAATGCTATGAAAAACATAAAAGCGCCATCTGTATAATAAAGCAGGAAAAAGCACGTTTAAATATAGATAAATTTTGTCTGCCATGATTGAATACCTCAAAGGAGAACTTACTGAATTGACCCCGGCAACCGCAATAATAGAGTGTTGCGGAGTTGGATATGAGACAAGCATCACACTCAACACATATAGTGCCCTTCAAGGCAAAAAGGATGTAAAAGTATACATCTATGAGGTTATCCGTGAAGATACGCACCAATTGTTTGCATTCAGCAACAAAAGCGAGCGTGAATTATTCCTGCTATTGATTTCGGTTTCCGGAATCGGTGGCAACACAGCACGCACCATCCTCTCGGCTTTCACAGTGAACGAGTTGTGCGATGCCATTGCCGGCGGCAATGAAGTCGCAATCAAGAGCGTAAAGGGAATCGGTCTGAAGACTGCACAGCGCCTTATTGTAGACCTCAAGGACAAAATCAAGGGCATATACGACGGGACAACTGCCACAAGTGCCACTGCAACCGTAATGAACAACGACAACATCGACGGTGCTGTCCAGGCGCTTGCAATGCTGGGATTCCCGGTCTCTGCCGCAAACAAGGTTGTGCAGTCCATTGCCAAGAACGAACCGGGAGCGACAATAGAACAACTTATAAAATCAGCCCTCAAACAGCTATAGACAAGCACAGATGCAAAGACGTACGTTGACACTCATTCTACTTCTGTTCGCAAGTATCACAATATTTGCGCAGGGCAACGTACGCTCCGACTCGATACGCCAGGCACGTCGCGCAGCACGTCAACAGGCACAACAGGCAAATGACACGATACCGGCACGTTACCCGATCGCAAAAACCGCCCCAGACAATGTCGATGACCTGCAACACCACTCGATGGACCTTAGGAACCCCGATAACATCGTATCGGACACCACATACAACGACAAGGACGGCACATACACCATAACAACCCGTTTGGGGAAGAGTTCTATTCTGGGCACTCCGTTACTGCTCAACCGCGACGAATACTCCCTTTGGCACGAGAAGAAACAGAGACAGAGTTATTTCAGAAAGAAAAGCAACGAAGAGTGGGAGAACTCGAAGAAGAAGGACAAATTCGACTTCACCGACATGCATTTCGACCTGGGACCGGCCGAAAAGATATTCGGCCCGGGTGGAGTACGTATAAAGACAACGGGTAACGCCGAAATAAAGATGGGCTACTCCATGCAGAGCACCGACAACCCTTCATTGCCTTCACGAAGCCGCAAAACCAACAGCTTCGATTTTGACGAGAAAATCAATCTCAACCTCAAGGGAAGTGTCGGCGACAAGATGAACCTTAATTTCGACTACAACACCGAGGCTACATTCAGGTACGACGCACAGAAGATAAACCTCAAATACGAGGGCAAGGAGGATGAGGTCATAAAACTTCTTGAGGCCGGCAACGTCTCATTCCCCACAAACTCAAGCCTTATAAAGGGGGCGAGCTCCCTTTTTGGACTGAGGGCCGATTTACAGTTCGGCAAGCTTTCATTGCAGACCGTGCTCTCACAGAAGACATCAAGCACGAATGTCGTGAGTTCAAAAGGCGGTACACAGCTCACCACCTACGAACTTGAGATTACCGATTACGATGAAAACAAGCACTTTTTCCTCGCCCATTATTTCCGTGACAACTATGACCGTTCAATGTCGCAGTTACCTACCGTGCTGTCAGGTATAACCATCAACCGTATCGAGGTGTGGGTAACCAACAAGACAAGTGACTACAACAACCCACGCAACATCGTGGCATTCACCGACATCGGCGAGAGCACCCACATAAGCAACAGACTCTGGACAAGCAACGGAGGCAGTATCCCGTCAAACGGGGCGAATGACCTCTATGCACAGATGAACAGCACATACTCGGACATACGCGACATCGACAAGGTAAACAACATCCTGGGGAACATAAACGGCATAAAAGGCGGTACCGACTACGAGAAGATCTCCAATGCCCGACTGCTTTCGGCACAGGAATATACACTCAACAACGCACTCGGATTCATCTCACTGAAGACACCGCTGCGTGCTGACGAGGTGCTTGCCGTAGCATACGAGTTCACATACGGTGGAAGGACCTACCAGGTGGGCGAGTTCTCGGGCGACATAAAGGAGTCGAAGAGTACTCTTATGGTCAAACTGTTGAAGCCCAACGCATGCTCACCGGGCAATGGCTGTTGGGACCTGATGATGAAGAATGTATACTCTCTGGGCACACGCAACCTGAAAAGCACTGATTTCAAGCTCGACATCTATTATGCAAGCGACAGCCTGGGAACCAACATAACCTACCTCCCCGAGGCACAGCTAAAGAGCCGTACCATTTTGCAGATGATGGGCCTTGACCGTCTGGACAGCAATAACAGCAAAGAGAATCCCAACGGCATTTTTGACTTCATCGAGGGTTACACAGTAGACGCCTCATCGGGACGTATTTTCCTGCCTTCGGTTGAACCGTTCGGCAGCTACCTGAAAAACAAAATAGGCAACGATGCAATAGCAGACAAGTATGTATTTGAAGAGCTGTATGACTCTACCAAGACCGTTGCCAAGCAGATTGCCGAGAAAGACAAGTTCTACCTCATCGGTGAGTATACAGGTTCGTCGGCCAATGTGATACAGACCGGATCGACAAACATCCCGAGAGGTTCGGTGGTTGTGACAGCCGGAGGTGTAACGCTCATCGAGAACAGCGACTATCAGGTGGATTACTCTTCGGGTACCGTTACAATCTTGAACCAGAACATCATTGATGCGGGTACCAACGTACAGGTGTCGCTCGAAAGCAACACTCTGTTCAACATGCAGCGCAAGACCGTATTGGGCCTGAACTGGATGTATGACTATTCAAATGACCTAAAGTTCGGCGGTACATTCATGTCGCTCACCGAAAAGCCTCTCACCTCAAAGGTCGACATGGGCTCGGAGCCTTTGCAGAATTTCCTATGGGGTCTCAACATCAGTTGGAAGAAACAGAGCCAGTGGCTGACGAACATGATAGACAAACTGCCGTTCCTGAGTTGCACAGCACCCTCTTCGATAAACCTTTCGGCGGAGTTTGCAAGGCTCGAGGCCGGGACATCGAGCGAGGTACAGAGCGAAGCCTCATATATTGACGATTTCGAGAGTACAGAGAACGGCATTGACATAAAGTCCCCATCGCAGTGGATGCTTGCCTCATTGCCACAGAACATGCCTAACAGCAACCTCACCAACGACATACGTACCGGCTATGACCGCGCACGTATCAGCTGGTACACTATCGACCCGCTCTTCACACGCCGCAGTTCGTCGCTGACACCGGCACATATCAAGAGCGACATCGAGCAGCTCTCGAACCACTACGTGCGTGAGGTATACGAGCGCGAGCTCTACCCCAACAAGGAGTCCACATACGGTGAATCATCTACTCTCTCACTCTTTGACGTCACATACTACCCCAACGAACGTGGTCCGTATAACCTCGATACTGATGTCGACTATGACGGTCGCCTTAACAACCCGGAAAAACGTTGGGGAGGTATCACACGCCAGCTTTCCACAACAGACTTCGAGAGCGCCAACATACAGTATCTCGAATTCTGGATGCTTGACCCGTTCATCTATGACCAGACAGGAATGGGCGGTGAATTATACTTCAACCTGGGAGAAGTGTCGGAAGATATTCTCAAGGACGGAAAGAAATTCTACGAGAACGGACTGCCTGCACAAGGCAACACATACGGATACGAAGAGACGGTATGGGGGCGTATACCGACAACAACCAGCCTTGTATATGCGTTCGACAACAACAATGACAGCCGCAACCAGCAGGATACAGGACTCGACGGACTCAACAGCATTGACGAGGCAGAATCCCCCGCGTACAAGGAGTATCTTGCCGCACTCAACGGGCGTGTGCGTCCCGAGGTGTATGACAGCATCGCGGCAGACCCAGCCGGTGACAACTACCACTATTTCAGAGGTGGAGACTATGATGCGGCAAAGCGCAGCATCATAGAACGCTACAAATACTTCAACAATACCGAGGGTAACTCACCCTCATCATCAGGAGAGAGCTTCAGCAGTGCGGCAAAGACCACTCCTGACATTGAAGATGCGAATCAGGATTTCACCATGGATGAGTATGAGAACTTCTTCCAGTACAAGATTGAATTGCGTCCGGAAGAGATGCAGGTGGGCAGGAACTACATCACCGACAAGCGTACGGTAACCACAAAACTGCGCAACGGCAAGACCGAGAGTGTCGACTGGTACAAGTTCCGCATCCCCATCGATGAATATGAGAAGATTGTAGGATCTATACGCGATTTCACGTCAATACGTTTCATACGTATGTACATGACACAATTCAAGAAGCCTGTAACACTGCGTTTTGCCACAATGCAGCTTGTACGCGGTGACTGGCGTCCCTACCAGCGCCCGATAGCATCGAAGCATAACACAGCCCCAACAATCTCGGGAGAATTCACGACATCGGCCGTGAACATTGAGGAACATGGCGACAGAAAGCCTGTCAACTACGTGCTTCCTCCGGGTATTACCCGTATACTCGACCCCAGCCAACCACAATTGCGCCAGGACAATGAACAGGCACTATCGCTCAATGTAAGCAATCTGGGCAGCAAGGAGTCGCGTGCCGTGTACAAGAAGAGCAACCTCGACATACGACAGTATGAGCGTATACAGCTATACGTACATGCCGAGGCCCATGAATTAGAGGCAAGCGAGCTCAAGGACAATGATCTCTCGCTGTTCATACGTCTGGGCTCAGACTACAAGAGCAATTATTATGAATACGAGGTTCCGCTGACCATTACCCCGCACGGTTCATACGACGGCAACAGCAATGCTGCCGCAACACAGGTGTGGCCACAGGAGAACATGATTGACATTCCGCTCACCAAACTCACAAATATAAAGGTAAAACGCAACACTCTGCGCAACAACAATGCCGAGGGTGTCACAAACACCACAATATACAGCGAATATGACGATGACACCCCAAAAAACAGGATCAGCATTGTGGGAAGCCCGTCTATCGGCCAGATAAAGGTTATGATGATTGGAGTACGCAACAACAGCGCAAGCGCGAAGTCTGCTACCGTATGGGTAAACGAGATGCGTCTGCTGGGATTCAACAACAAGAGCGGATGGGCAGCACAGGGCAACCTCAACATCAAGTTGAGCGACATCGGTTCATTCGCGGCACAAGGTAAGGTTGAGACCGCCGGATTCGGCGGACTCGAGGACAAGCTTGCCGCACGCCGTACCGACGACTATTACCGCTACTCATTGACAGGAACCATTGACGTGGGCCGCTTCTTTCCACAGTCTTTCAAACTCCTGTTGCCCACATACTACTCATACACCGAGGAGGTAACCTCACCGCTATACAGCCCGTTCGACACAGACCTGTTACTTGATGATGTGCTTGATTCATACAGCGGCGCAAGCAAGGACTCGCTCAGAAACATTGCAGAAGTACGTTCGGTAATGCGCAATTTCAGTGTCAGCAACGCCAAGCTGAACATCAAGAGCAAGACACCTATGCCTTATGACCCGGCGAACTTCAGCTTCAGCTTCTCGCATGCTACAACAAAGAACAGCGGAAGTACCGTAAGCTGGGAGAACAAGCTCAACTGGAAGGCGTCGGCATCCTACAACTATGCAAGCCCGATAAAGACCATAAAGCCATTCGGAAAAATAAAAAGCAAGTCAAAATGGCTCAAGATATTCAAGGAGTGGGGTATCAACCCTCTGCCCCAGTCTTTGGCTCTCAACTCGGACATCACACGCACATACCATGAGCTGCAACGCCGCGACATCAACGCCATTGCAGGCGGTGAAGAAATTCCTTTGACATTCTCGCAGCAGTTCTACTGGAACCGCTCGTTCTCAATAAAGTGGGACCCCACCACAAACCTCAAGATGAACCTTAGCACCGGCACCAATGCCGAGGTTGAGGAGCCTTTCCTGCCTGTCAATAAGGACAAGTTCCCCAACGAATATGAGATATGGAAGGACTCAATCAAGACCAGCCTGAAAAATCTGGGACGACCGTTGACCTACCAACAGAACTTCACGGCATCGTACAACCTGCCACTCAACAAGTTGCCTATCTTCGAATGGCTGACAGCTGACGCAAGCTACTCGGGAACATATAATTGGCAACGCGGAAACAACATCAACGGGGCCAACTTCGGCAACAACATTTCGAACAAGAGGAATGTCACCATAAAGGGCACTATGAATTTCGAGAAACTCTATAACCTCGTGCCATACCTTGAGGAGACCAAC
Source organism: uncultured Bacteroidales bacterium (assembly GCA_937900095.1). Classification (GTDB taxonomy): domain Bacteria; phylum Bacteroidota; class Bacteroidia; order Bacteroidales; family Bacteroidaceae; genus HGM04593. The sequence continues at coordinate 75,849 of CALCEC010000061.1, forward strand.
AAGCGCTTTGCAAACAGCGGGAACAAGAAATCAACGGCAAAGGTACGCAAGCCCAAGGTACAGAAGCCCAAACCGTTCACTAAAGAGGTGAAGCTTGAGATGGACACCACTGTAACCTTGACACACAACCTCAAGAGCAAGAAACTGGATATAACGGCCCGCACAAAGAGCGGTAAAAAATACAGGCTTAAGTACAAGGTCCTCGACGAGAACAAGATTCTCATAAAGAACAATGACAGCATCAGCGTAAAAGTAACGGTGCATGCCAAGACAAACAACGGTGAGAGAAGCGATTTTGCCAAAGCAATGCAGTACCCGACAAGAGTACTGATGATGGTACGCAACATCAATTTTACATACACCAACGCGTATGCCATGAACCTTCCGGGATTCATGCCCAATGCCGGTGATCTCTTTGGACAGAACAGCAGCAACGGAGTGTACGCCCCGGGACTGGACTTTGCTTTCGGCCTTACTGATGACAGTTTCATAAGCAAGGCACACAAACGCAATTGGCTTCTAAAGAACGACAGCATTTCTTCACAAGCCACTACTACAGCCGCCGAGGACCTGCAGGTGCGCATGACGCTTGAGCCTGTAAAAGACCTCAAGATAGACCTCAACGCCAACTGGACACGAAACAAGAGCAAGAGCATACAGTTCATGTACGACGGTATGCCTACAAACGAGTCCGGTGGGTTCAACATGACAACAATAAGCATCGGAAACTCCTTTGGAGGCGGTAACGCCGATAACAACTACAAGAGCGACGTGTTTGACAAGTTCGTAGGAAGTCTGGAGGGACATCGCCAACGTATTGAAAAGAAATACGAGGGCAGCAGATACCCGGCATCAAGCTCGTTGGCCGGTGAGTTGTATGACCCAGCCAACGGTGGTGTTGACCTTTACTCGGCTGATGTCATGGTGCCCGCATTCATCGAGACTTACACAGGTACCGGAGGAACAGACCTTTTCCCGTCAATGCTGCGCATGCTGCCCAACTGGAAAATAAAATATTCAGGACTATCCAAGCTTGCTTGGTTCAAGAAATGGTTCAAGAGCGTCAACATCGAGCACGGATACAAGAGTGTGTATGCAGTAGGTTCATACAGCACCTACGCCACATACATGGAGTACACTAAAGGTATCGGCTTCATCAACAACACCACTACAGGAGCGCCGGTACCCGGTAGCAGGTACAACATAAACACCGTGTCCATAAACGAGAGTTTCTCGCCACTGCTCGGTATTGATGTGACTACAAATAATAACCTCACCCTGGGTGGGAAGTTCATACAGTCACGCATCCTCAATCTGAGCCTGACGGCAATACAGATGGTGGAGACATATTCACAGGAGATAGCGTTCAACGTCGGGTACAAGATTCTGAACGTGAAGCTGTTCGGCAGTGGCAGAAAGGCCAGCAAGGGCAAGAAAGATAATGGCAACGACATAAACGTGCGTGCCGATTTCTCGTTCAGGAACACATCATCTATTTGCCGCAGCATAGACAAGGGAACCACACAGGCAACAAGCGGAAACAAGTCATTCAACTACTCGCTGACAGCAGATTACGCATACAGCAAGATGCTTACATTCAGCCTTTATTTCGACAGGCAGAAGAACATACCGCTGATATCTACGAACTCATACCCGACAACAACCACCGACTTCGGTGTTAGCATGAGATTCTCATTGACAAGATAATATCATGAATTATTGGAAGATCATCATATTCCTAATTATAATGCTGCCGCTGTACACTGCGGCAGGAAACCGCATTGTGGTATCTAAAAAAGCACTACAACTGTACGTTGTCAGCGAGAAGGACGACACGCTGTTCCAATGCTCTGTAGCTTGCGGAAAGAATTTCGGAAACAAGGTCCTCGTGGGCGACAAAAAAACTCCGGAAGGCACATTCAAGATTATAAAGATGTACGATGCCACATCGTGGAAACATGACTTCGGAGACGGTAAAGGGATGCGCAAAGGAGCATACGGACCACTTTTCTTCAGGCTGAACGTACCGGGATTCAGCGATATCGGAATACACGGCACAATCTTCCCCGAGACAATAGGTACACGCAGCAGTGAAGGATGTGTGAGATTGAAGAACGAAGATATAAAGAAGCTATACCGGTTCTGTTACATTGGCATGCCGGTGATTATAGAAAAAGATTAACGCAAGCAGAGCAAGGAACCCCTTGCTCTGCTTGCGTCTGGTACCTCAGTCGGGAATCGAACCCGAATCTAATCTTTAGGAGAGATTTATTCTATCCATTGAACTACTAAGGCATTCCTGAAAATCTGTCGCGAAGATAATCATTTTCTTCACAATCTTAATGCTATTTCATAACAAAACTTGCAAAAACTGTTATTTTGTTTTAAAGTTTCGCTATAAATACCAGGCAGTCACTATAAATGAACTATCTTAGCATGTGAATTACAAACAAATTGCTATGAGATATCTTTTGGTCATAATATTGGCAACATGCACATTCATCGGAAAAGCCCAAAACTTCAATACATTATATAAGGAAGGTCTAAAGTTCATTGAAGCAGAGGAGTTCGGACAAGCTGCACGTATTTTAGGACAGGCATTACCACTTGCCGATAAACAGGACAAGTTCAAGACACTTGTAAACCTTGCCTACTCACAATTGATGACAGGTGAAGCAGATAAAGCTGTGGAGAGCTACAACAAGGCCATAGAGATAAAACCCAGCGAGAAAGCACTGTTGTTCCAACGCGCGAACGCGTATATGCAAGCCGGAGACTTTGACAAGGCCATAGAGGATTGCGACAGCATCATTGGACACGAACCCGACAACCGTGATGCCCTGTTGTTACGTGCGCAAGCATATATCCAAAAAGGCGGATATGACAAGGCAAAGGAAGGATTCGTGCACGTCATAACGCTTGAACCGGGCAATATGAGTGCAAAGCTCGGGCTTGTGCAGGTTTACCAAAAGAAGGAGATGTTCAACGAGGCACTTGCCCTCATCGGATTGCTGATTGACGAAGAGCCACACAGCCCCACCCTTTACATCATACGCAGCGATGTAGAGCGCGAAATGGGGTTATATGAACTAGCATTACTCGACAATGAGGAAGCAATAAGACTTTGTCCCGACAATGCCGGATACTATATGCTACGCGCCATACTATACGAGAAACTGGGAAACAGCAAGGAAGCTGGTAAATGCCGCAATAAGGCGGCATCATTAAAGACAAGACACAGCAGCCTACATGATTTCCAGAAATTATCTATATAAAGTGATTTTATTGTTTTTGACACAATAGCAAATGTCAATACAAAAACGACCGATTAGGCGTAAAAAGCATCTATTCTGCCAAACAAATCCTTTTTTTTAACTATTTGTCAAAATTATTGCTGAAAAAAACTCTTATTTTTTGTGCGGACTCCTTTTAATTTGCTAATTTTGGGAACACATTGAAAAAACAGCCATGACTAAATCAGCAACACCCTACAACATTAAAGAAAAACAAGACAAGAATGCTCCTTACCGTTCACTAATACGTGCAGAGCTTGCAGATGAACTATATGAAAAGATTCTGAACATAGTGGTTATACAGAAGAAATACCGTGACAAGAACTTTTCGGCAAAAGAGCTCGCGAAGGAGCTGGGAACAAACACAAGGTATATTTCAGCGGTAATCAATTCGCGTTTCAACACAAATTTCTCTTGCCTCATAAATGAGTACCGCGTAAAGGAGGCCCTACACCGCCTCACAGACAAAAGGTACTCCGACCTGACCATTGAGGAAGTTGGTTCACTGGTAGGCTTTGCTAACCGCCAGTCATTCTATGCGTCATTCTACCGCATCATGAATGAGACCCCGAACAACTACAGGAAAAGACATTCCGAGGTGACAAAGAACTGTTGAGAACATCCAATACGCTATTTTGTCCGTACTGTCAGCATCATGTCATAGAGGAGAGCCCAAGCACAGGTTGCTTACCCTAAAAAGAAGAAAATGGAAGAATCCAGAGAAACCATAAGGGAGATAAAGAAAGAACTCCGTCTGTTCATGAACGGAGTCACATCGGCACAGCTACGTAAATTGGGAATGGAATACAACATTATATTTGGAGTAGACATACCACATCTGAAGGAGATTGCTTCAAGATTTCCCCGAAACGCAGCGTTGGCAAAAGCTTTATGGAAAGAGAATATACGCGAGAGCAAGCTCATGGCAATATACCTGCTCCCCGAGGACAGTTATAGTGAAGTGGCAGAGAAGTGGATTGGAGAATGCCGCTACACAGAAAATGCCGACCACCTTTCACACAAGATTCTGTGCAGGCTGCCAGATGCGATAGAAAAAGCCCTGGAGTGGACCAGAAATGAGAAAGAGCTTTACAGCTATTGCGGTTATTCAACACTTGCACATCTGTTCAGAAAGGGGAGCACATTGTCCGAGGCCCAGGAGAAGGAACTTTTCAGCGCTGCATCCGCGCTCATCCACACACTTCAGCAAAACAGAGTAGCGACACAGGCTATCAGGACCATAACCTTATACTGCGACGGGGAGGAGGAGAAAATTGCGCGCTTCAACGCAATTTACGGCAAGACAATAATTTAAAGAGGAATAACCCAATTTATTATTTGCCACATATATTTTTTTAGGCCGCTTCTTGTTTTTTTATATAATTTTAAAGGACATTCTATATCCAAATATAAAAAAATAAGGTAACTTTGTATATTGAAACTGCATAAACCGTCAGGATTTGCGGCAAGGTCTTGATTCGGGCCTGAATCAAAAAAACGATACAGTTTCTGCAGTAGCAATATATGACAATGGAAAACAGTAGAACGGTTGAATCTGTAAAACAGATATTTACAGATTACCTGAAAGAGAACAGATGCAGGAGAACCCCTGAACGCTACGCGATCCTCGAGGCTGTATATTCAATCAATGGCAGTTTTGAGATTGAGGAGCTTTTGGGACATCTTGAGAAGAACAAGTTCAGGGTAAGCCGTGCGACTGTATACAACACCATGTCACTACTAATAAACGCGAATCTTGTTGTACACCACCAGTTCGGCAAAGTATCAAAGTACGAAAAATGCTACGGGACTGAAAAAAGCCATCTGGTATGCACAAAATGCGGGAAAGTGACAGAAATTGGCAATTTGGACATTACAAACACTATAGCAGCTAACATAAAGAGATTCCATTTAACCCATTATTCGCTGTACCTGTACGGACTCTGCAACAAATGCCACCAGGCAATGAAGAGACGCAAGGCACGAATAAATAAAGATAAATGAAAATGAAACAGAACATTGATGTACTATTAGGCCTGCAGTGGGGCGACGAGGGTAAAGGCAAGGTTGTTGACGTATTGACACCCAACTATGATGTGGTAGCAAGATTCCAAGGTGGCCCGAACGCAGGACACACTCTGGAGTTCGAAGGCAAGAAGTTCGTCCTTCGCTCTATCCCTTCGGGTATTTTCCAGGGCGGAAAGACAAATATCATAGGTAACGGTGTAGTTCTTGACCCGGCACTTTTCAAGAGCGAGGCCGAAGGCCTAATCGAGGCCGGTTACGACCTCACAAAGAACCTCTTCATCTCAAAGAAGGCACATCTTATCCTGCCTACACACCGTGTGCTTGACGCTGCTTACGAGGCAGCAAAGGGCGATGCGAAGGTGGGTACGACAGGTAAGGGTATCGGCCCTACATATACCGACAAGATCAGCCGTAACGGTTTACGTGTAGGTGACATCCTTGAGAACTTCGAACAGAAGTATACTGCGGCAAAGGCACGCCACGAGCAGATTCTCCACGAGATGAACTACAGCTACGACATAACAGAGATTGAGCATCAGTGGCTGGAGGCTATCGAATACCTTAAGAAGTTCCGTCTCATCGACAGCGAGCAGTTCATCAACGACCTCATGAACGAGGGCAAGTCTGTACTCTGCGAAGGTGCACAGGGAAGCCTCCTTGACATTGATTTCGGAAGCTATCCTTTCGTTACATCATCGAACACTGTATGTGCAGGTGCATGCACCGGTTTGGGCGTGGCCCCCAACAGGATAGGTAATGTATACGGTATCACAAAGGCATATTGCACACGTGTCGGTTCAGGTCCGTTCCCGACAGAGCTCTTTGACGCCGACGGTGCTTCGATGCGCGACCGCGGCCATGAGTACGGTGCCGTTACAGGCCGTGAGCGCCGTTGCGGATGGATTGACCTTGTAGCTCTCAAGTACACTATTATGATCAACGGTGTCACCCACCTCATCCTTATGAAGAGCGACGTTCTTGACACATTCCCCACAATCAAGGCTTGCGTTGCATACAAGAAGAATGGCGAGACACTCTCTTATATGCCATACGACATTGAAGGTGTTGAGCCTGTATATACAGAGCTCAAGGGTTGGCAGACAGACCTCACCAAACTGCGTAGCGAGGAGGAGCTGCCCGAGACATTCAAGGAGTATATCAAGTTCCTTGAGAAGGAACTTGGCGTGCCCGTGAAGTACCTCTCTATCGGCCCCGACCGTGACCAGACAATTACACGCTCTGTATGAGCGCATTATTAACCTAAAGGTTTTATATGACAGAATCATTCATTCATTTGACACAAGTTCATGGTACAAGCTACAATATCACCTATCTGGTGGTATTTGTAGCTATTGCTATAGTCAGCTACATTATCCAGGCTAATCTGAAGAACAAGTTCGAAAAGTTTTCAAAAATGCCTATCGGCATGACCGGTAGGGATATTGCCATCAAGATGCTCCATGACAACGGTATCTATGATGTACAGGTAACAAGCACACCGGGCATGCTTACCGACCACTACAACCCGGCAAACAAGACTGTAAACCTCAGCCAGGGTGTTTACAACTCGGCAAATATTGCAGCAGCAGCTGTCGCAGCACACGAGTGCGGACACGCAATACAACATGCCAAAGCATACGCTCCGCTGAAGATGCGTTCGGCCCTAGTACCGGTAGTATCTTTCTCATCGAACATAATGATGTGGGTGCTGCTCATTGGAGTAATCACAGTTGAAACGTTTCCACAGCTATTGTTGGCAGGCATTGTGCTGTTTGCCACAACCACAATCTTCAGTTTCATCACCCTCCCTGTGGAGATTGATGCAAGCCGCAGAGCCCTCGTGTGGTTGCAGGGCACCGGCATCACCAATGCAAGCAACCACAAGTATGCAAGCAGCGCATTACGCTCGGCAGCATACACTTACGTGATAGCAGCCATATCTTCGCTTGCTACACTACTCTATTATATAATGATTTATATGAACCGACGCGACTAATAAGAAGCTGTTTAAATTTCTAAAACAATGGCAGCAAAACCGGCAATACCAAAGGGAACAAGAGACTTCTCACCAGTTGAGATGTCAAAGAGAAACTATATATTCGATACAATACGCGAGGCATTCCGCATCTTCGGCTTCCAGCAGATTGAGACTCCGGCAATGGAGAACCTCTCTACGCTGATGGGGAAATATGGTGAAGAGGGAGACAAACTTCTTTTCAAGATACAGAACTCGGGCGACTACTTCAGCGGCCTCACCGACGAGGAACTGCTCAGCCGCAACGCCGCAAAGCTGGCATCAAAGTTCTGCGAGAAGGGCTTGCGCTACGACCTCACCGTACCATTCGCACGTTACGTGGTTATGCACCGAGAGGAGCTCGTCTTCCCATTCAAGCGATATCAGATACAACCAGTATGGCGTGCAGACCGCCCGCAGAAGGGGCGTTACCGAGAGTTCTACCAGTGCGACGCGGACATCATCGGCAATAACTCGCTCATCAACGAGGTTGAGCTCATCCAGCTCATTGACCACGTATTCGGCAAGTTGGGCATCCGTGTAGCAATAAAGCTCAACAACCGCAAGGTGCTTGCAGGCATAGCAGAAACCATCGGCGAGCCCGACAAGATCATCGACATAACTGTTGCAATCGACAAGATTGACAAGATCGGTCTCGACGGTGTCATCGCAGAACTCAAGAGCAAGGGCATCAGCGACGAGGCCGTAGAGAAGCTCCTGCCTATACTTCAGGCACAGGGCAACAACGACGAGAAGCTCGACATCATTGCCCAGACACTAAAGGGCAACGAGACAGGCGAGAAGGGTGTCGAGGAGATCCGTTTCATCCTTGATGCATTCAACAGCCTCAAGATCAACAGCGCGCTCGATCTTGACCTCACCCTCGCACGCGGCCTCAACTACTACACAGGCGCAATCCTGGAGGTGAAGGCACTTGACGTAGCAATAGGCAGCATCACAGGCGGCGGACGCTACGACAACCTAACAGGAGTGTTCGGTCTTAACGGCGTATCGGGCGTGGGCATCTCTTTCGGTGCCGACCGCATCTACGATGTCATGAACCAGCTCGACCTCTACCCCAAGGATTCCATCCAGACCACACAGGTGATGTTCGTGAACTTCGGCGACAAGGAGGCCATGCACTCGTTGCAGATAATATCGGAGTTGCGCAAGAAGAATATCTCGGCCGAGCTGTTCCCGAGCAGCGACAAGATGAAGAAACAGATGGGCTATGCCAACAGCCACAGCATCCCTTACGTTGCCATCATAGGCGAGCAGGAGATGACCGACGGCACCATTGCACTCAAGGACATGGCAAGCGGAGAGCAGAAGAGCGTGACAACAGAAGAACTCATCGCATTGCTTTCATAAGAGATGGACAATACACAAAACAAATGGGCTGCATCACGTGATGCAGCCCATTTGTTTTGTTGTAAATAGTGACAACTATCACTTCTCGCGGTGCAGCACAGCCTGCGAACCGTCCACCTTCCAGTCACCCTCAATTCTGACAAGACGCACATTGAAAGTAGTCATCTTGCCGAGCGCTGTCATACCCTTGAGCTTGACAAAGGCTGTATCGGCAGTGATTGTATCTGAAACTATCTCATAGTTGGCTGTATAGCCCGCAGTGCGTTCCTTGTAATCCTGCGAAGCAACGGCCATGTCAAGATACTCGTCAAAGACTTCCTTCTCGACCTGTGAATCAAAATGTATGTTATCCTTCACAACCTGCACATCACCCGAGGTAATTGCATTGAAAAGCTGTACAGCCACATCACCTGGCTTCACAGTCTCTGCGGAAGTGCTTTCACCCCCGCATGATGCCACAGCCGCCACAAGGGCCACAACCGCAAAAATTTTTGTCAAATGTTTCATATATCATTATTTTTGGTTTCAACTGTGCTAAATTAGACAAAATCCGCAAATAAAATGCCAAAACAGGAAGCAAATAAACAAAACTGTACAAATACGCCCGAAGACAAACGACAAAATAACCCGTTATGCATCAAAATAAACAGATTTTATTTTGTTCTCCGCGCAGTTTGGCCTAACTTTGTAGAGAATATCGGGACTTATCCCGTAAGTTGCCGCACCGGTCGTCGCCCGACACTCTTCAATGCCGCCCGACTCACCCTTGCATTGTCAGGCAACGCAATGCCTGCGTGATGACATTCCACAGACAATGCCGTGAACTACAAATTTCAATAAAATATTTACACTATGGATGTTATTAAGAATCTAATCGAGCGTGCACAGCAGAACAAGCAGCGCATTGTTCTTCCAGAGGGAACAGAGGAGCGTACACTCAAGGCAGCCGACAAGGCCCTTGCAGACGGTATCGCAGAGTTGGTTATTCTTGGCAACAAGGAGGAGATTTTCGCCCTTGCCCAGAAGAACGGCCTTACAAACATTGACAAGGCTACAATCATCGACCCCGAGAACAACCCCGACGCCGAGAAGTATGCGACACTCCTCTACGAGTTGCGCAAGGCAAAGGGCATGACAATGGAGGATGCACAGAAGCTTGTATGCAACCCTCTTTACCTCGGTTGCCTCATCATCAAGAACGGTGATGCTGACGGTCAGGTAGCAGGTGCCCTCAACACAACAGGTAACGTATTGCGCCCTGCATTGCAGATTATCAAGACCACTCCGGGTATCACTTGCGTGAGCGGTGCCATGATGCTCATCACAAACGCCAAGGAGTATGGCGAGGACGGCGTTCTCTTTGTTGCCGACGTTGCCGTTACACCACAGCCCGACGCAAACCAGCTCTCACAGATTGCCGTATGTACAGCACAGACAGCAAAGGCTATCGGCGGCTTCGAGGAGCCACGCGTTGCTATGCTCAGCTTCTCTACAAAGGGATCTGCAAAGCACGAGATGGTAGACAAGGTTACAGAGGCTACACGCCTTGCACACGAGCTTGACCCGGAACTTTCACTCGACGGTGAGCTCCAGGCAGATGCAGCTCTCGTTCCATTCGTAGGCCAGAGCAAGGCTCCGGGCTCAACAGTTGCCGGCAAGGCCAACGTGCTCGTATTCCCCGACCTCGGCGCAGGCAACATCGGCTATAAGCTCGTTCAGCGTCTCGGTCACGCAGAGGCTATCGGCCCCGTGCTCCAGGGTATCGCACGTCCTGTGAACGACCTTTCACGCGGTTGCTCAATCGAGGATGTTTACATGATGATTGCCATCACAGCAAATCAGGCTATCGCAGCAAAGAAGTAACGGACACACAAACATTAAAAACACTCATATAACAATGAAAATTCTTGTATTGAACTGCGGAAGTTCATCAATCAAGTATCAGCTGATTGACATTGAGACAAAGAATGTGCTTGCAAAGGGCGGTATCGAGAAGATTGGTCTTGAGGGCTCATTCCTCAAGTTCAACCTGCCTAACGGCGAGAAGGAGACAATCTTCACTGCAATCCCCGAGCACACTATCGGTGTACGCCTTATCTTCGACGTACTCACAAGCGAGAAGTACGGTGCTGTGAAGTCTATCGAGGAGATTGACGCAGTAGGTCACCGCATGGTACACGGCGGTGAGAAGTTCAGCCAGTCAACACTGCTCACCGACGAGGTTCTTGAGGTGTTCGAGGCTTGCAACGACCTTGCACCACTCCACAACCCTGCAAACCTCAAGGGTGTAAACGCTGTCAAGGATGTTGCTCCCGAGATTCCTCAGGTGGGCGTATTCGACACATCGTTCCACCAGACAATGCCCGACTACGCTTATATGTACGCTCTCCCATACGAGCTCTACGAGAAGTACGGTGTACGCCGTTACGGTTTCCACGGAACATCGCACCGCTACATCACAAAGCGCGCGCTCGAGATGCTGAATATCCCTGCCGAGGGTACAAAGATCATCACCTGCCACATCGGTAACGGTGGTTCTATTGCAGCCGTAAAGGATGGCAAGAGTGTTGACACATCAATGGGTATGACTCCACTCGCAGGTCTCATGATGGGTACACGCAGCGGTGACGTTGACCCGGGTGCTCTCCCATACATCATGGACAAGACAGGCCTTGACATGCAGGGTCTCTCTGACATGCTCAACAAGAAGTCAGGTGTTGTAGGTATCTCAGGCGTGTCATCGGATATGCGTGAGGTAAGCGCTGCTGCAAACGAGGGCAACAAGCGTGCCGAGCTTTCAAACACAATGTATTTCTACCGCATCAAGAAGTATATCGGTGCATATGCTGCCGCTATGGGTGGTGTTGACATCATCATCTTCGCAGGCGGTGTAGGCGAGAACCAGGCAGACTGCCGCGAGAGAGTACTCGAAGGTCTTGAGTTCATCGGTGTAGAGCTCGACAAGGAGGTAAACGCAAAGATGCGTGGCGAGGAGGCAATCCTTTCTACTCCAAATTCACGTGTTAAAGTTCTCCTTATCCCAACAGACGAGGAGCTGATGATTGCAACAGACACTTACGAGATAGTAAAGGGTCTCAAGTAATTGACAGAGCAATGACAAAGACGAAAATGGCGGCCGGATGGTCGCCATTCTTCGTCTTTATCATTGTTTAAAGAGCCCCGACAATGTGTGTTGTTTAATGTTATTGGAGCGCCGGTAAAACGATTAACGAGGAAAGCTGCGGGTAAGCGAGAGCAGAGGAAAAGCTTGCTTTTACTATGCCGAGCGTGAGCAGACTCGACGAAGTCAAAGCTGCGGGTAAGCGAGAGCAGAGGAAAAGCTTGCTTTTACTATGCCGAGCGTGAG
>CALCEC010000062.1 GCA_937900095.1 uncultured Bacteroidales bacterium
TCGCGTGACCAATCGCTAAAAGGCTCACCGATAGTAAAAAGTTACTTTACAAGTATCTTTTTACCATTTACAATATAGATGCCTGTTGATGGGTTCTCTACCTTGCGGCCCTGGAGGTCGTAGATACCCTCTACAACAGTTTCAATACCTACATTCTCGATGCCTGTATCTTCACCAGCAGTCCATGGCTCAATTCTCATAGCTGATGTCCATGCTATCTGGAAGTTTGGCATATCGCGTACATAGAATATTCCGCCAGAGCTTTGAGGTGCCATATATAGACCGCCGCCACAAAGTGCTACAAGACCAAACAACTCATTGTATGTGATGTCGTTATTGCACATTTCGTTAGGGTACATCTTCTCAATTGTGAAGTATGTGGGCTCGTCGTAAAGACCGGTCTCAGAGCCTGAGTATGCACCATTTTCTGGAATACCAAGATACTTGCCATCTGCTGTGACGAACTCATATGTCCCTTCTCCATTGTCAATGCATACAAATGCCGCTGTTTCAGGGAGTGCATTGCCTTGCGATGTATATGTGTCTTCAACCATAGAAAGTGTGTAGTACTTGTAGTCTCCGAGATCGTGTGTCTCTACATTGAGGAAGTTTCTGCGGCCCTGGGTTGTCACAAATGTAAGTGTGTACTTCTCACGGGATTTTGGAAGTACAATATCATGTGACTCTATGTATGCTTGTATTGCGGCCTTGAGGTCAAGTCCGGCCTGAGTTGTAGGTTTGGCCTTTGCTGCATCAATAGCCTCTTTGAATGTGGCACGTGGTGCCTCGCCTGGGTAGCCCACACCTTCAAGTGCATAAAGTTCCTCAGCCTCGGCAACGAGTGCAATTGTTTCCTCGTCGTCACTGTCACTTGCAAGTTTCTTGATGAATTCCATCTTTGAGGTAATCTGCTCTGCATATGCATAATATTCCTCAGGCTTTGTTGCTTCATTCTTGTCAATGAATCTCTTGGCTGCATCAATGGCCTTTACAAGGTCGTTGAGATAGCTCAAATAAGCTTGGTATTTCTCATCAACAGTAATGTATCTCTCTGTCTTCAGTTCAAACTTGGCCATGTGCCAGTATACATTTGGTGCGTATATCATAAAACGCAGGTAGCTGTATTCTTTGTCGGCTTTGATGTTCTCTGAATCCCATACTGTGCTTGTTGTCTTGGGAAGTCCCTGGTTGAAGATGGCAAGGGTTACAAATTCAACACCGTCGTTGCTGCCCTGTACCTCAATAGACTCGGGGAAGTTTCCTGTGGCATTGTGACGTGTCTGGTAACTGAACATAAAGTCTTTTATTGGTGTTCCCAAGTTGATGCTCAACCAATGTACCGACTCTATTGTACCATTCCAGCATGAGTGGAAGAATGTTGTCTCGTCATCATCAAGCAACCCTTCCATAGAACCCTCGCTCATTTCAGGCTCATTACACCAGATATAGTTGGCTGCTCCCGGGTCGCTTGCCTGAAGTTCTATCGGGTTACCGCCATCTACATTATAGTTGATGTCCCAAAGGAATTCCTCTGCTCTCTCGTATGTGTTCATCAGGCTGTCCTGTGCCTCGGCGAATACGTCATCGAACTTGCTCATATTATCGGCCAGGCGCTTGGTGATTTCATCAACGTTCTCCAATTCGCCAACTTCAAGGATTTGCCATGCGTTAGAGTAGCTTGTCGCACTCTGGTCGTCAATGCAGGTGATATAACCGTTCTCTGGTCTTCTGTAGTAACCACCAATGTATATTTCGCCGTCGAACTTTATGTTCCAAGGGAAATCGGGCAGTGAGCAAGAGTTTGGAGTGACTGTCACATAGTTCTCGGGGCTGCTCATGATATGGGCTCCGCCATCCTTCATGGAAACGAAATTGTCGGCACCGACGCTGTAGAGGTACAGGTGGTTGTTGTATTCAATGAATGCAAACTGCTGGTCAGGATCCTCTGGGTTGTCAACAAAATCTCCACGGTCCGGATCAGCCTGTCCAAAATATCCAAGACATATTCTGTCACCGAAAATACGGTCAAAGTACATTGCCGAAGCATAGTCCCATGTGTAGTATCGGCCATTGCTTATCCAATAGGTCTTGCCGGGTTGTATGTCACTGGGCGATGTAATTGCCGTTTGTGCGAATGTCGTTGCACATATTATAAGTGCAAGAAGTGATAGAGTAAATTTTTTCATACGCTTTTTTATTGTTTATACTGATATTGTTTATATTCTATTTTGTTACTGCCCAAAGATAGTGAAAAGCGAGAGGTAAACATCAACTTGTCTTAATGTTGTTCCAAGCCGCATACTATTTCCGGAATTTACTGCAAAGTTAATTATATGTTTACTGAAAATTTGTTAACACAGGGTGAAATGTCAATGTCTTCTGGTAAAAATGATTTTGTTTTTGTAATTTTTAACTATTTTGATGTCGTTGTCGGTTCTTGGTGTTATGCATTGCTTTCGAGTGGACATGCTGGTACCGCCACACGTTCGGGATTACATTGCCGGCGTTCTCGCGTACTTGTCATTTCGACGGTAGGGGACGTGTTGTTGAGGGCTTTGCCCGAAAAAATCTCTTTCTTTCGCGTTTATTTGAGATCCATTGACTACATATTTCTTTAGTTTTCTACTCCTCAGTCTTGCAACAAGTTGCAATCCGGCTGAGTCCTCCTCTGTTATTCACAGAGGAGGTGGCACAAGCGAAGCGCAGTGACGGAGGAGTTTTAATGAGGAGCACAGTGAGCTTGAATTAAAATAAACCTTGATATCAATAGTAAAATTTAATATGAAGATTTCAGTTCTCCTCTGTATTCACGTAGAGAATATAGAGGAGGGGGACCGCTTGCGGTGGAGGAGTTGTTCGTACATATAAAACAATGCACCTACAATAAACAATATTTATACCCCTCACCGCTTCGCGGAGCTCCCCTAAAGAAATTCAGGGGAGCACTCTAATTTGTATAGAGTTAAATTATGGGCTAATTATGCAAAATAGGGAACTGCTGATGCAATTCCCTATTTTGTTGTTTAGCGGTTTTTGAGATCCCTCACGCAAGGTTCGGGATGACAAGTCCGCGTATTAGCTGGTGGATTACTTTACTTGTACCTTGACAGCTCTCGCTTTCCGCAACCCGCACGGCATGAGCTTTGCCCATGCTGCGTGCGACCTATTGCTGCTCGGCTGTCGAGCTTTTGGCAATTACTTTACCAAAACCTTTCTTTAATGCAAAAATAGGGAACTGCATGATGCAATTCCCTATTTTGTTATGTTTACCATTGGTTCGCCTTTTTTCAGCGACCCACGCGGGATGAATTGCATCCATCCTTCGCGTGACCAATCGCTAAAAGGCTCACCGATAGTAAAAAGTTACTTTACAAGTACCTTTTTACCATTTACAATGTAGATGCCTGTTGATGGGTTCTCTACCTTGCGGCCCTGGAGGTCGTAAATACCCTCTACAACAGTTTCAATACCTACATTCTCGATGCCTGTATCATTACCAGGAGTCCAAACTTCGATAGCCATAGCCGATGTCCATGAAGCCATGAAGTGTGGCAGGCTACCCTGGTAGTATGTAGTACCGGAGCTGTTAGGAGCCATGTATGTACCGCCATTGTTAAGAGCTACAAGACCGAAGAGGTCATCATATGTAACGTCCAACTCGCACTTGCCGTTAGGATACATCTTTACGATTGTGAAGCATGTAGGATACTCGATGATACCCGTTGCACTGCCGGATTCTGTGCTTTGAGCAGGAGTTGTAAGATACTTGCCGTCTGCTGTCATGAAGTCGAATGTGCCGTCTTCGTTGTCAACGCAGGTGAATACAGCTGTCTCAGGGTATGCAAGGCCTTCTGTTGTGAGAGTGTCATTTACCATTGAGAGTGCGTATGTGCCCTCTTCCTCAAATACCTCATAGTTGAGGAAGTTTCTGCGGCCGTTGTATGTGATGAATGTGAGTGTGTACTTCTCGCCACCGGTCGGGAGAATGATGTCATCAGTCTTGATGTAGTCCTTCAAAGCCTCCTGAAGGTCAAGGCGGGCCTGTGTTGTGGGGTTAGCCTTGGCTGCGTCAATCAGAGCCTGGTATGCTGCACGTGGTGCCTCACCCGGGTAGCCGACTCCCTTGAGTGAAAGTATCTCTTCCTCAAGGTATACAATATACTCCTTGGTCTTGTCATCGGGCTCACCGCTTACAAGACCCTTTACAAGGGCCATGAACTCATCAATCTCCTCAATGTATGCATTGTACTCGTCTACTGTTGCTGTACCATCCATATTGGCCTCCCAGAACTCTCTTGCTGCAACAGTTGCATTTGCCAGGTCATTGAGGTACTCAATGTAAGGCTGGTAAGCTTCATCTACAGTCACGTATGCAGCTTCATTTAGTATGAACTCAGACATGTGGAAGTATGTGCGCTCTGCTGTAATGACGAAACGCAGGTGCTTGTATGCCTTGTCGGCGTAGATGTTGCCTGAATCATATCTCTTGCCACTCTGCTGCGGAAGGTCGTTGTTAAGAACAGCTATTGTCTCGAATGTGTCACCGTTGTTGCTGCCCTGAACCTCGATTGCATCGGGGAAGTCATTGGCGATGTTGGGTGAACGGGTGTAATATGTGAATGAGAAGTTCTGTATGCTTGTCTCAAGGTCAACCTGCAACCAGTGAACAGGCTCAACAGGACCATTCCAGCATGAGTGGAAGAAGTTTCCGTCTTCAACAATACCGTCAACAAGTTGCTCTATAGGGCCCTCGCTCATTTCAGGCTCGTTACACCAGATATAGTTGCCTGCAGCAGGGTCTGAAACCTGAAGCTCAACCTGGCCACCGCCGTCTGCAGTGTAGTTGATGTCGCTGAGGAACTCTTCTGCCTCCTCAACCTTATACATCAGGTTGTCGGCAGCCTCTGCCTGAAGCTTCTTGCCCTCTGTCATGGCTGTAGCCAGACGTGATGTCAGCTCATCTGCATTTGCAAGGTCACCTACCTCGTAAATCTGCCATGAATAAATGTTGTTTGCTGTGTTGCTGCCTGTACAATAAAGGTAACCGCTGTATTCGTAGCCGTCAACAAAGTACATGCCAATGAGCTTGTCGCCGTCAAATGCCATGCACCAAGGATAGTTAACATCTCCGAAAGTGCTTTCGGATATTGTTACAAACGATGTAGGTATATCTCTAACGTATGCACCATCATTCTTGTATGATACGAATTTGTCTGCACCTAATGAATACATGTAGAGATTGCCTTCATACTCTACAAATGCATACTGCTGGATGGGGTCTGTTGGATCTTCCGCTACACCTATATTTGAAGAACACCAGATCATGCCTTTATCTGCATTATAGGCAAGGGTTGCTGAGTACCCTTCGTATCCCGATAGCCAGCAATTCTTGAACCAATAAATCTTACCTGGCTTAACATCGTCAGGCGATGCGATTGCTGTCTGTGCGAATGTTGTTGTAGCACACATGACAAGCATCATGATGAAAAGAGTAAATTTTTTCATACGCTTCTTTTTTTTTGTGATTAGTATTAAGTGGATTTAAAAATTAGCGTTGTTGTCCGCGGTGTCGTTGGCTTGTGTCTGTGCACAATATGCCCCCACCCGCAATCTTTGCTTGCAAATATAGTTAAATTTTGTCTTTTTATTATTCGATGATAGTTTTTTTTTGATTTTGGCTTTGTTAAAATGTCATATACAAACAAAAAAAGGGACAAAAGCCCCTTTTTTTACTATAAGATTGATTATCAGATGCTCTCAATATCTCATCCACTTCCACAATTCCTTTATCGATGGCTTCTTGCCGTGCATGAGAATACCAATGCGGTAGATTTTGCCGGCACCCCAAACAACTACAACAAATGTAGCTATCAGTATTCCCAAAGAAATTGCAATCTCCCAACCCGGGATATCGTACGGGATGCGTGCCATCATCACAATGGGCGATGTGAGCGGTATCATCGAGAACCAGAATGCCAGTTCCGATGTGGGGTCGTTGATTACAGACAGCATCACGAAAAGGCTGAGTATGATGGGGATGGTGACGGGTGTCTGCAACTGCTGTGCATCCTGTGGGTTGTCCACAGCAGAGCCTATGGCTGCGAAGAGTGCTGCGTAAAGCAGGAAACCGCCTACCATGAATAAAAGCAAAGAACCGACAATCTTCATAAGATAACCCATGTCGGTGAGTGTTGCTATGGCCTGCAGAAGCCCCATGTTTGTGTCTGTTCCAAGACTCTCGGGTGATGCGCCCTGTTGCAACATGGCAACGGCCATTGACATCTCATCAGGGATAAGCTCGGGCATCACAAAGTAGCCTACTCCCATTATGAGTGCAATCCAGATGGCTATCTGCAACAGCGCAACACTGGCTACGCCAAGAATCTTGCCGAGCATCATGTCGAGCGGGCGTACTGTAGATACCATCACCTCGAGTACGCGGCTGTTCTTCTCCTCTATTACCGACTGCATTACCATCACTCCATATATGAGTATGAACATGTAAAGCAAGAAACTCAAGACGTAGGCAACCACGGTGGCTACAATTGAAGAGTTTGCCTTCTCGCCTGTGCTGCTCTCGCTGTCACTGTCATCTGCAGCTCCGTTGGAGTATGACTGCAGGTTGATGTTTGTCTTTATGCTTGCCAGAATTGATGGCAAGTCCTCGATGTTGAGTCTCTGTAGCTTGATTTCCTCAATTACGTTCTCAAGCTGTGTGGCAATGTTCATCTCTAAAGTTATAGATGCTGTAGAGTTTGTGTAGAGCCTTACATCACCGGGGTTTTCCATGATGTTGCTGCCTATGTGCAGCACTGCAAAGCGGTCACTGTACTCTACGCGTGCCAGCTCTACAGGCAGCTCTGTCTGCTCAAAAAGTATCTCGTCATTGCTTTGCAGGCACTGTCCTATCAGCTTGCTGTCATCGACGACGGCAATACACTTCTGATCGCTACCCGAGTATTGTGTCAATAGCATCGGTGCCACCATGAGGCCTATCATCAACAGCGGGGTCAGCAGGGTGGTGATGATGAATGACTTTTTGCGTACACGCTCGTTGAACTCTCTTCCTATGATTATTCCTATCTTGTTCATGATTCAGAAGTTTTAAAGATTATAGATTTCCGTTCACGGCGCGGATGAATATGTCGTTCATGGATGGTATCATTTCGCTGAACGAACGTATCTCGACGCTCTCGTTGGCTTTTGCTATGACGTCACGCACCTGGTCATCGGTGGCAATGTGTATCTTCATCTTGTTGAATCCTGCGGGCGATGGCTTTGACTCCATTATCTCGCATACTCCGTTCAGGGCATCCAACAGCGCTTCCTCGCTTCCGCGGTAGTCAATCCCGAAAATGTTGGCACCGTGCTTGTGGCGTATGTCGTCTACATTGCCCGAGAGTATGTTCTTTGCCTTGTCAATCAGGGTTATATGGTCGCAAACCTCCTCAACCGATGACATGTTGTGGGTAGAGAAGATGATTGTGGCTCCCTTGTCGCGCAGGGCAAGAATCTCGCTCTTCAACAGGTTGGCATTTATGGGGTCGAATCCAGAGAATGGCTCGTCAAAGATGAGCAGCTTGGGCTCGTGCAGCACGGTAGTGATGAACTGCACTTTCTGTGCCATACCTTTCGAGAGGTCGCCCACCTCCTTGTTCCACCACTCTTCGATACCGAACTTGCCGAACCACTCCTTTAGCTTGGCAGTAGCATCCTTGTGGGACATCCCTTTGAGGCGTGCAAAGAATATCGCCTGTTCGCCCACCTTCATCTTCTTGTAGAGTCCGCGTTCCTCGGGCATGTATCCTATGAGGCGCACATCGTCCTGTGTTATCTCCTTGCCGTCGAGCAGCACCCTTCCTGCGTCGGGGGCTGTTATGCGGTTTATGATTCTCAGCAGTGTGGTCTTGCCGGCTCCGTTGGGTCCCAGCAGTCCGTAAATGGAGCCTTTGGGAATGGAGAGCGACACGTCGTCAAGAGCGACGTGGTTGGCAAACCTTTTGGTAACATTTTCAATTTTCAATAAATCCATTGTTCTTTTCTCTTTTCTTAATTAGACGCAGCGAAGATACAATTACTTCGGAATTTACCCCCCCGATTAGTTAAATATTGTTAATAAAGGGACTGAGGCGGAGCGGATACGCCACTATCTCCCCTACATTCGGGATTATGTCGTCATTGCAGTTCTTGTCCTCGTCAAAATTCTTTACACACAGGCAAAAGTATGTAAAATTTCATAAAGCAGGAAATTTTGCTTATTTTTGCGTTAGAAAAATTTGCTCTATGCTTGAGAATAAGAAAATACTGATATTCGATCTTGGAGGTGTGCTCATTGACCTACATGTGGAGCGTTCCTTCGCGGCTTTGGTGGCAATGGGGGCCGATGCCTCTATCCTCACCGAGAGGAATTGCCTCATAAACGAATATATGATGCGTTATGACCGCGGTGACATAACTACAGAGGAGATGTTCTCATACATTGCATCGCAGTTGCCGGCGGTGGAGTGCGGTACGGAACAGCGCAACCGAATTGCGGAGGCCTGGAATATGATGCTTGGCGAGTATGCGCCTTACAAATTCCACCGTTTGAGAGAGTTGCGCGCAAGGGGGTACCGTGTTGTAATGTTGAGCAATACCAACGAGGGTCATTGGGACACCATCGAGCGTCTTTTTGAGGCTACTATGGGCGAGCCACTGCAGGAGTTCTTCGATGCCCTGTATCTCTCGTACCGTATGCACCGTCGCAAGCCTGAACCGGAGATTTTCCATGAGTTGCTTGCAGCGGAGGGTGCCGATGCATCGGATTGTCTCTTCTTCGATGATTCTGCCGAGAACTGTGCTGCCGCAAGGGGTGTGGGCATAGAGGCTGTACTTATGGAACGCAATGCCCCTTGGAGTGGTGCATTGATTAATGATTGAACTGATGGAAATAATAACCGATATAAGAAATTTTGAAAAGCTGCCTTGTGCTGCAACCATAGGCTCTTTTGACGGGTTGCATCTTGGACACAGGGCTATGATTGCCCAATTGCGCGAGGCTGCGGACGAGCGTGGTCTACCTCTTGTGGTGGTGACATTTGCACGTCATCCGCGATTGCTGTTCGACGGAGAGTGCGAGCCTTTCCTGCTTACACTCAACAGCGAGAAAGAGCCTATTTTTGAGGAATTGGGCGTCGATACTCTGGTATTGCTTGATTTTGATACCTGTATGGCTTCGATGTGTGCCGAACGTTTCATGCGCGAGGTGCTTGTTGATGCATTGGGTGTGAAACTGCTTGGGGTGGGGTATGACCACCATTTCGGCAAGCCGTGCGAGGGCGAGTGTGTCGAGCAATATATCTCATACGGCAAGAGCATGGGTGTTGAGGTGGTGCAGCTCTCTCCATTTATGCTTAATGGCAACAAGGTGAGCTCTACAGTGGTACGCAAGGCTCTGGCGGCCGGTGATGTCCCTTTGGCAACAGAGCTGCTCGGACGCAAATACTCTCTTTCGGGCAGTGTGGTAAGCGGTGCCGGCATAGGGCGTGGATTGGGCTTCCCCACGGCGAACATACAATTGGAAGATGATATGAAGATGTTACCTATGGACGGTGTCTATGAGGTTGATGTCATGCTCGGCGGCGAGGGTTACAAGGGTGTGATGAATATCGGTGTAAAGCCCACAATAGGGGATAGTATGTTACGTACCATAGAGGTGCATATAATTGATTTCAGCGGTGACATCTACGGAAAGAGAATCACCGTGGAACTTGTGCGCCGCCTGCGTGGGGAACTTGTCTTTGCTAATGTACAGGCACTGAAACTGCAGATAGGGGTGGATGTCGCAAGGGTTAAACGAGGAATATAAGACTATGAAACAATATCTGAAGATTATAGGTGTGGTACTGCTGTTGTTGGCGGTATATTCTGTTTTACAGTTGCTGTTCTCGGGCTTGGCGATAGCTATATATTTGTTCCGTTCTGTGATGAGTGGGGCAATAAGTATCGATATGCTGGAGAATGTGGAGGCGTTGATGGAGAATCCTGCGGTAAAGGAGTCTTCCAATGAGGCCTTGGCCCTTGGGCTTTTCCTGTCTGCCGCAGCAATGCTCCTGTTCATACATCTCACAAAGTTGTTCCGTCTGCGTTGGAGCCTGTTCCGTTCCATAGCTTTCAGGCCTTTGTTGTACTCTACTCTGCTGGTGTTTACATCAATGATAGCGCTGAACATCTTCGTTCAATGGTTGCCTCTTGAGAACATACTTGAAAATGAGTTCGATGGCCTGACACATACATTCCTTGGAGCCTTTACAATCTCTCTGCTGGCACCGTTGCTCGAGGAGGTGATGTTCCGTGGTGCAATGCAGGGTTATATGATCCGTAAGTTGGGAAATCCGTGGCAGGCAATTGTCATTGCGGCTCTGGTGTTCGGAGTCTTCCACATGAATCCGGTGCAGATAGTATATGCCTCCCTGTTCGGTCTTGTCCTTGGCTGGATATATTACCGCACGGGTAGCCTTATGTCTGTGATTGTCGGGCATGTGCTCAACAATACTATAGCAACATTCATGATGCTCTCTTTCGGGAATGTGGAGGAGAGTGAACTTATGGCCCAGGTAATGCCTCGGGAGGCGGTACTTGTATCGGAGACTGTGATGTTTGTGCTGTTCGGCGGTCTCTCTCTTATGCTTGCGTCCAAGTTGCATCGTTCGATGCCTGCTCCTCCGGTACCATGGCACGAGAGTGACGAGGTAGGTCAAACGGAGATGTGAAAATGGAAATGGGAATGGTAAACTGCTGAGAATTGACGTTTTGTCATTTCGACGACTGTAAGGAGGAGAAATCTCAAAAATTGCGCGGCCAGTCATTTCGAACGCATGTGAGAAATCTCAAATAATATGACATGATGTGTTCGTGTAAAACGGGATCCCTTGCCGCAGCGCTCTGTCGGGATGACATTGCAGGTGTGTTTTTAACCCCTCGGTCGGTAAACCGACAGTTGAGTCCTCCTCTGTTTATAATATAGGAGCCGGCACAAGCGAAGCGCAGTGACGGAGGAGTTTTCATGAGGAACATCGTTG
The DNA here is from genome assembly GCA_937900095.1 of uncultured Bacteroidales bacterium. Classification (GTDB taxonomy): domain Bacteria; phylum Bacteroidota; class Bacteroidia; order Bacteroidales; family Bacteroidaceae; genus HGM04593. Next base: position 11,061 of record CALCEC010000062.1, read on the forward strand.
CTTTCTATTCTTGATGAACACTTCTTTGGTTTGTATCAAACTCGCCCTAAAACAATATCTTTATCTTTTTCAGTTCGGCACGTAGGGCTTTTGACTTTTCGGGGGCAGTACACTTGTCCATCAGTGCCCAGAATCTTTCGCTGTGGTTCATCTCCACCGTGTGGCACAGCTCATGCAAAAGAACATAATCGATGAGTCTGTCGGGTAGCATAGATAGGCGGATGTTGAGGTTTATGCTGCCGTGTGAGGTACAGCTTCCCCAACGTGACTGCACGTCGCGTACGGTACATCTGCTATACTTGAATCCATGCTTCTTTGCAAGTGCTTCAAGGCGCGGTGGCAACATTACGCCTGCGCAATGTTTCATTGCACCCTTTATACACTGACGCAATACCTTCTGCGTTCTCTCTGTCGTGTAGTCGGTTCCTGTAGGGCAATACAGGGTGTATTTCCCGTCACGGCCGGTAATCCTGGTTCCGGGGTTATTGCTTTCTTGAATAGATAATTTGAAATGTGGTGTGTCAATGGTGAAATCTCGTCCTATGTGCTCTGGACTGTTGCTCTCTTGCGCCTCTTTCAGTCTTGTTCCGCACTCGTCAAGTGCACGTTCTATGTCGTTTCCTTCGGCGTGCAATGGTACTGTCATGTAGATTGCGTCGGGGCGGGCACGCATGATGATGCGACGCGCCCGCGGATTGCGTGTTATTACAATCTTGCCCCAGTGTGGGTGCTCTAAAGTACTCTTTGTGAGCGTCATGTTACGCTATTATGTGTGTACCTTGAATACCGTCAATGGCGTCGGCACGGGTTATTATAACCTCTTTCACTCCGTTTTCTATGGCATTGAAAGCATTGTCTATTTTGGGGATCATTCCACCGCTCACAGTGCCGTCGGCAAGCAGTGTACTGTAGCTCTCACGGGTGATGGTGGGGATGAGGCTTGCTGTGTCGTCGGGGTCGCGCATCACACCGGGGTGCTCAAAGCAGTAGACGAGTCTTGTCTCATAATGTGCCGATAGCGCCTTTGCCGTCTCGGCGGCCATGGTGTCGGCATTGGTGTTCAGCAGGTTGCCGTTGCAGTCGTGTGTAAGTGGGGCTATAATGGGCACAATGCCCTGTTCAATGAGGCGTGAAAGCATTGCGCCGTCGGCTTTGTCCACATCGCCTACAAAGCCGTAATCAACTTCACCTACAGGGCGCTTGTGGGCCCGGATGATGTTGCAGTCGGCCCCGGTAAGGCCCAAGGCATTTACCCCGCGTGCCTGCAACTGTGCCACAATATTCTTGTTCACGAGGCCTCCGTATACCATTGTCACTACTTGCAATGTGTCGCTGTCGGTGATGCGTCGTCCACCCACCATACGGCTCTCTATTCCCAGCCTCCCGGCAATGCGTGTAGCCGAGCGTCCGCCGCCATGGATGAGTACCTTACGGCCTTCGATCTGCGCAAAACGGTCGAGAAGACTGTTGAGGCTCTCGTGCTCCTCAACAATCTTCCCGCCTACCTTTATGATTGTTATTTTCTCTTTCATCAATAGTCGAGGTATGTATATCCGTAAAGTCCTGAGCGGTAGTTCGAGAGGAACTCCTTGCCCTCCTCAAGGCTTATCTTGCCCTCCTTGACTGCACTTGTCACCCAACGCTCGAGTGTGCGCACGAGCTTGCGTGCATCGTACTGTACATAGTCGAGTACGTCGGCTATCGTTTCACCGTCTATAATCTTGTCGATGTTGTAGCCGTCCTTATCGACGCTGATGTGTACGGCGTTTGTGTCACCGAAGAGGTTGTGCATGTCGCCCAGGATCTCCTGATAGGCTCCTACAAGGAACACACCAAGGTAATAAGGTTCGTTCGACTTCATCTTGTGCACCTTGAGTGAATCGGCCTTGCTGTTGTAGTTTATGAAGTCTGTAATCTTACCGTCGCTGTCGCAGGTCATGTCCTGGATGGTGCAGCTGCGGTCGGGACGTTCGTCAAGACGGTGTATCGGCATGATGGGGAAGAACTGGTCGATACCCCAGCTGTCGGGGAGGCTCTGGAAGAGCGAGAAATTACAGAAGTACTTGTCGGCGATGAGCTTCGGCAGTTTGCGGAAGTCGTCGGGTATGTGTTTCATATTCTTTGCAATGGAGAGAATCTCGCGGATGACACTCCAGAACATGCTCTCGATCTGTGCGCGGGTCTTCAGGTCTACAATACCGTGGCTGAAGAGCTCAAGAGCCTCCTCGCGTATCTGCTGTGCATCGTGCAGCGCCTCGAGCATGGTGCGCTGGTCGAGCTCGCACCATATCTTGTATAGCTCCTTGGCAAGCTCGTGGTCGTTGGCTGCAACCTCCCAATCCTCGTCCATCTGTGGCAGTGCAGCGGTCTCAAGGACCTCGAACACGAGGATTGCATGGTGTGCCGATACCGAGCGACCGCTCTCTGTGATTATGTTGGGGTGGGGGATGCCGTTCTTGTCGGCGGCGTCAACCATCGTGTATATGGCATCGTTCACATACTCCTGGATTGAGTAGTTGACACTGCTCTCGCTGCTTGACGAACGGGTGCCGTCATAGTCCACACCCAATCCACCGCCTATGTCGGTGAACTCGATGTTGTAGCCTAATTTGTGCAGCTGTACGTAGAACTGTGATGCCTCGCGAAGCGCTGTCTTTATGTGGCGGATGCGTGTCACCTGGCTTCCTATATGGAAGTGTATCAGGCGCAGGCACTCCTTGATATCATACTTCTCGAGTATCTCAAGTGCCTCGAGCAGTTCGCTTGATGTGAGGCCGAACTTGCTTGCGTCACCACCGCTCTCTTCCCACTTGCCGCTGCCTTCCGAAGCAAGCTTGATACGTATACCTATGTTGGGACGCACACCCATGCGCTTGCCTATCTTTGCGATGCGCTTGAGTTCGTTGAGTTTCTCCACCACAAGGAATATGTGGCGGCCCATCTTCTGGGCAAGGAGCGCGAGCTCAATGTAGCTGTCGTCCTTGTAGCCGTTGCAAATGATGAGCGAGTCACTGTCGGTATTCATCGCTATCACGGCGTGGAGCTCCGGCTTTGAGCCGGCTTCAAGTCCGATGTTATATCTTTTTCCGTGGCTTGTGATCTCCTCTACTACGGGACGCATCTGGTTTACCTTGATTGGGTATACGATGAAGTTCTCGCCTTTGTAGTTGTACTCCTCTGCGGCAATCTTGAAACAGCCGGCAATCTTCTCGATGCGGTTGTCAAGGATATCGGGAAAACGCAACAGCACCGGTGCTGCCACGTCACGTAGCGAAAGCTCGTCCATAAGCTCCTTGAGGTCTATCTGTACGCTGTCTTTCTTTGGTGTGACAGCTACATTGCCTTTCTCATTGATACTAAAATAGGAAGCACCCCATCCTTTGATGTTGTACAGTTCCTCCGAATCTTCAATGCGCCATTTTCTCATTGTAGTGGTGTTTGATAGCGGTTAGTACTAATGTCTTGAATATTGAATTGTCGGCAGAATGCCTCGACCGACGAATCTATCTGTGTCTTGTCTTCAAGCTTGTCTGCCATGAAGGTGTGCTGTGCCTTGCTGTAGTGCGGCATCCTTTTGCCGAGTTGCTCGGCAATGAAAGCACGTAGTTCCTCATCGTTCTTCTCTCTTATAAGCGGGCGCTTGTGACGGGCGATGCTCAATCTGATGAAAAGCCTCTCTATCGGCACGTCAAGGAACACGGTGGTGCCTTGGGCGTTCATGTACTCTACGTTATCGAAGAAACAGGGTGTTCCTCCTCCGGTGGAGATGATTACATCCTCGAATTCTCCCACTTCGTGGAGCATGCGTCTTTCGATGTCGCGGAACTCCTCTTCTCCCTTCTCGGCAAAAATCTGGGATATCGTCTTGCGGAAGCGCTCCTCGATGTAACAGTCCAGGTCAATGAACTGTATTCCGAGCACGGCGGCAAGGGCACGGCCTAGCGTAGTCTTGCCTGCTCCCATGTATCCTATGAGGAAGATTCTTGTCATTCCGCTTATTTCTTCTTTGTGTATTTTCTCTTTGCAGGAGCCTTGCCGCCCTCCTGCTGCTTGCTTACAATGTCCAGACACTCGGCAAGAGTGAGTTCGGCCGGAGTCACTGTCTTGGGGAGCTTGTAGTTGCTGCCCTTGTAGGCAATGTAGGGGCCGAAACGTCCGTTGAGTACCTGTAATTCAGGCTCCTCGTCGAACTTCTGTATCACACGCTGCGCCTCGGCTTTCTGCTTCTCCTCGATGAGTGCTGTTGCCTCTTCAAAGGTGACTATCATGGGGTCGTAAGTCTTGGGTAGTGTCACGTATGCACTGCCGTGCTTAATATATGGACCGAAGCGTCCGGCACCGATAGATACCGTGTTTCCTTCATATTCGCCTAATGTGCGTGGCAAGCCAAAAAGCTCTAAAGCCTCTTCAAGGGTTATTGTCTCAAGAGTCTGGCCCGGTTTCATCTGTGCAAAGCGTGGCTTTTCTTCGTCGCTTGCCGAACCAATCTGTACGATGGGACCGAAACGTCCTATTTTTACCGATACCGGCTTACCGCTCTTGGGGTCATTGCCAAGGACGCGCTCTCCCACCTTATGCTCGTTCTTTGTCTGGATTATATTGTCAATCTTTGGCTCGAAGTCCTTGTAGAACTCCGAAATATGATCGGCCCAATGTCTATTGCCGTCGGCAATCTCGTCGAACTCCTTCTCCACATTCGCTGTGAAGTTATAGTCCATAATTTCAGGGAAGAAGTCCAACAGGAAGTCATTCACGACAATGCCAATGTCTGTAGGCATAAGCTTTGCCTTCTCTGCACCAACGGTCTCCTTGCCCTCTTTGGCAGTTATCTTGCCGTTCTTGAGGGTAATGATGCCGTATGTGCGCTGTGTCCCGCTCTTGTTGCCCTTCTCTACATATCCTCTCTGCTGGATGGTGCTGATTGTCGGGGCGTATGTCGAAGGGCGGCCGATACCGAGCTCCTCAAGTTTGCGAACAAGGCTTGCCTCGGTGTAACGGGGAGGGTGTTGGGTAAAACGCTCTGTAGCAACAATCTCCTTTGCTGTGAGCTTGTCGCCCTTGTGTACTGCGGGGATTGCAGAAGTGTCACCCACAACTTCATCATCGCTACCCTCACGGTATACCTGCAGGAATCCGTCGAATACAGTAACTTCACCTGTTGCAATGAAAGACTCACTGTGTCCGCTGATGGCGATGTTCACCGTTGTCTTCTCAACCTGGGCGTCGGCCATCTGTGAAGCTATAGTGCGTTTCCAGATAAGCTCATACAGCCTTTTCTCGGGGATGGTTCCCTCGATTGTCGTGTTTGTCATGTATGTGGGGCGGATGGCCTCGTGAGCCTCCTGGGCGCCCTTTGAATTCGTAGAGTAGTTGCGGCTCTTAAGGTATTGTTCACCGTACATTTCAGTTACGACACCTTTGCATGAGCCGATGCACAGTGAAGAGAGATTTACCGAGTCGGTACGCATATATGTGATATATCCCGACTCGTACAGCCTCTGTGCCACCATCATTGTCTGCGATACCGTGAAGCCCAACTTGCGTGCGGCCTCCTGTTGTAGTGTCGATGTAGTGAAAGGTGCCGCAGGACTCTTCTTCAAAGGCTTTGTGGTTACGTCATCAATCACGAACTGCGCATCCTTGCATGATTCGAGGAATGCTTCGGCCTCTCCTCTTGTCTTGAATCGCTTTGATAGTTCTGTATTAAGCAGTTTCTTGTCACCCTCTCCCGAAGGTAATATGAACTGTGCAGTAATGCGGTAGCCGCTCTCTGTCGTGAACTTGTTTATCTCACGTTCACGCTCTACTATGAGACGTACTGTCACGCTCTGTACGCGTCCGGCAGACAATGCCGGCTTTACCTTGCGCCACAATACGGGTGAGAGCTTGAAACCTACAATGCGGTCAAGCACACGGCGTGCCTGCTGTGCATATACAAGGTTCTTGTCAATTTCTCTGGGGTTCTTGATAGCATTCAGAATTGCATTCTTAGTAATCTCATGGAATACGATACGCTTGGTATTTTCAGGCTTGAGACCGAGGACTGTATAAAGATGCCAGCTGATGGCTTCTCCCTCGCGGTCCTCATCGGATGCCAACCACACGGTGTCGGCTTTCTTTACTTCGCTCTTGAGGCTGCCTACAAGCTTCTCCTTCTCGGCTGGAATCTCATATTCCGGTTCAAATGTGGTGGTGTTTATGCTGAACTCCTTTTTCTTGAGATCACAGATATGTCCGTAACTTGACATAACCTTGTAATCTTTTCCCAGGAACTTTTCAATAGTCTTTGCTTTTGCCGGTGACTCGACAATAACTAAATTCTTCTGCATATCAATTCTCCTTTTTCTTCATCAATTAATTGGATAAAGTAACTGCCAATATCCAAATTCTGGCGCAAAAGTAGAAAAGTTTCTTGTATAAACGCACCAAAAAAATGAAAAAAAAACAAATAGATTTCCGCTGTTTTTTCCCTAAAATAATATATTATTTTAAATAGGAGATTTTTTCCCGTTTTCAGGGGTGTCATCTATGCTCATATGTGCAGTTAAGTTGCTTCTTTGTGGCTCTCGTGGTACTGCTCTCTATGAACAAAGGACCCTGCATTTCTGCAAGATTCTTTGTCATGTCAGTCGGTGTCTGTATCAGAAATTCGCAGTCAAGCCTATCACGCCGTGTAAACCGCGGGTAAGGTAGCCTGCATACTCGTAATACTTCTTGTCGAGCAGGTTATTACCCTGTGCGTATGCTCCCAACCATGGTGTAATTTTGTATGATACCCTTAGGTTGAGGTCATTCTTGTTGACAAGTCTTGCGCCCTCCTCTCCGTCGGTGAAACGTGTGAAGTTGTAGCCTGCGTTCACAACAAGTCCTCTCAATGGTTTTACTTCAGCATTGAGGTTGAGGGTAATCTCGGGTTTCATTACCAAGAGATCGTGGTTGTCGCACTCCCAATAGTCGTAGCGTGCATCGCCCGATATCTTGAGCCAGCCGCCATAGTCATATCCTACGCGGGCCGAGAAGAATGCGTCATGTGTGTTCTTCTGTGCGAAGTTTGAGTAGATGAATGCGTGCCTTGAAAATGATTTATGCAACTCAACCTTTTGTAACAGGTCGTCCTTCGTGTAAACATATCCTGCTGCAAGGTCAATAGATAGTGGCTCGAATGTTATTGTTGAACCTACGGCAGCGTCAAGCACCTTATATGTGGGCTTGAGTTGCTTGCTCACCTCTTTGTCGAATCCCCAATATGGTGTTATACTCTCCAGTTTTGAAAAGTTGTTGTCAGTACGTCCGCCTGTAGCCTTGGCGAAGAAGCTGACGTTGGTTGCAAAGGACTTTTCCAGTTTGATGTCCGGGGCTATTGCAAATGCAGCGCCATTAGCGGTGACAAGGTTCATACTTGTACCCAGACGGAGCTCCCAACCACCAAGGTTGAAATCAAGATAAGGGTCAATATCGACTGAACTGTAGTTGTCATAGCCGGATGTACTCTCACGCAACTCCTTGTTGTAAAGGAATATGTCCGCGTTTATCAGGATACCGACTCTGTGCAGCTCACTGTTGCCGATATCGTACCACGCGCCACCGCCGGCATTGATGCGGTTCTCGTAGATGCCCTCTTCAATGCCTGTGGAGTACTTGCGACTGTTGTGGGTAAAGGCTGCATTGAATCTGTAGCCATAGCCATCGACTCCTGTCGAGGCTCCATTTACGTAAAGCCCGTAGTTCTTGCTGTTCTGTTTGTCAGTGACATATTGGCTATATCCGGCGTTCTGATAGTTGAATACACGGTTGTTGAAGTCTCCTGCAACGTTCAACCACAATCTGTCGAATGTATGGGTGTAGCCAAGGTTTACGGTGCTGTTGTACATCCTTGAATCCCATTTGTTGTAGAGTCCTTCAAGTTCTTTGTTATAACCATCCATTGATGCAGACGCTCTCAAATTGTCCCTCTCGGTAATGTCAAGGTTGTAGCTTGCCTTGGCATCAAGCTCATTTGTTATGCCGTATCCAAAACGTAGATATCCGTTATATAGGCTTTCCTGTCCGGGAAGCAACCCTTTAGTGTCTCTCTCGCTTACAAAGCCGTGGTAGGGCATTGCCTCTTTTGTGAATTCGTATTCCGGGGCAGTTGTCCTGCGACGGTTGTCAATGGTAGGCGTGAAGCTTTTCTTGCTTACCTTAATCTGTACGGGGTTATACTCGTTGCTTACGTTAACTACAGCCCTGAGACTGTCTGTCTGTGCAAAAAGTGTGCACGACAGCATAAAAGTGGCAATTGCCAATATATTCCTTTTCATAATTCTCCGTTAGTTTGTTCCTTCTAATTTCGCAAGACGCTCTTCAATCATTCCTGCAATGTCATCCTCTCCTTCGTAATTGTTCTTGAGCGAGATGAGGTACTCTCTTGCTTCCATTGTCTTGCCCTGTTTGGTGTATACGTCCGACAGGAGCACAAAGCTGCGTGCAAGCCAGTATGTGTGCGGTGTGCTTGTCTCAATGTATTCCATAATCTCCTCCTCGCACTCTTCAAGCTGTCCGTCGTTGAACATAAGTTCTGCAAGCAGGTATTTGCTCTCGGCGCCCTCTACGGTACGGGTGTCTTCGGCCAGCGGCTCAAGGTCGTCCATAGCTGTGTCATAGTCCTTCAATGCTATGTGTGCTTTAGCACGGCTGAACATGGCCTCGCGTTCCCACTCCGGCTCTACACCGCTATTGCCAATGAGCAGGTTTGCGTTGCTGATGGTCTCGTCGTGGTCGCCGATATGGCTTGCCGCACGCATGATGTTCATGTGGGCAGCAACACGGCGTTCGTCCTGCAAAGTGATGGCAAGCACCTTCTTGAATGCCGCAATAGAGTTCGCATACTCCTTCTTGTTGTAGTGGATTTCTCCTACAAGCACGAGTGCCTCCTCGTTGAACCTGTTGTCAGGGTACTCGGTTACGGCTTTCAGGTTCTTCAGTGCCGCGTCGTAGTTATTGTTGTTGTGCTGTATGAGGCCAAGGTAGTAGTGTCCGTTGAGCCTGAACGCTCCCTGCGGAAAGTTCTCGAGATACTCGCGGAACTTTATCTCGGCTTTCCCAAGCTCTCTCTTGCTGTAGAATCGCTCGGCTGCGGTGTATGCGAGGGTATCAAGCTCGTTGCTGTTTACCTTCTGTATGCCGTTGATGCCTGATACGTATGCCGCGTATTCGCTTACGTTGCCTTGCTCGATATAAATATTTTTAAGGTCTTCTAAAGCGATGCGTGCTTCCTCGCTGTGGGGGTATTTCTCTATTATTGCCTTGTATGCCTTTATTGCATTGCTGTAGTCGTTATTGCTGTTGTATACCATTGCTTTTTCAGTGGCAGCACGACGTGCAAGCTGGCTCTGTGGGAAACGCTGTGCGAGTTTGTCATATGTGGCTATCGCGTCCTCGTGCTTGCCCTGCTCTATATATGTGCGTCCGAGCTCATAGTATGCCTGCTCGGAGTATGTGCTGTTGGGGTATTCGGCAATAAGTTCTCTCAGAGCCTGTGCTTTGCCATTGTAGTCCTTGGACATTCCTAAAGTTATGGCAGAGCGGAACAGTGAATAGTCGGCATTGCTGCCGTCAATTCTTATGGCCTTGTCATAATACTCCTTTGCAGTATTGAACTGTCGCTGGTAATAGTAGCAGTCGCCTATTCGGCTGTAGGCATCGGCTATTATGTTGCTGTTCTCTCCCTTGGCATCCTTTATGAAACGGTTGAACTCTGTGCGTGCGCTGTTATACTCCTTGTCGTTGAAAAGTACATAGGCATTTCCGTAGACAGCTCTGTTGCTGTTGGAACCACCCATGGCAGCAGACTGGCGGTACAGTCTGCCGGCAGCGGCAATCTCTCCGGTCTTGTAAAGTGCCTCACCTTTCCAGAAGAGTGCATCGGCATGCGTCTCCTTGTCGAACTCTGCAAGCTCCAGTGAACGGTTCATGTAGTCGATTGCCATCCTGTTGTTGCCGTTGATGATCTCCTGTACGCCAAGGCGGTAGAGGATGTTCTGCTTTGCCTTGAGTATGTCGCGTGACGGGTTCTTGATTTTGTTTATGGATTCAAGGGCAATGCTGTAGCTCTTGGTGTTCATATAAACGTCAACAAGCTGTCCGCCGATTGTCGAGGCATGTCTGGAGTCAGGGAATTCGTTTAGGAACCTCTCGAATGTCCTCACACCTTCTCCAAATGCTGAATGGTTGGCCTTATGCAGGCACATGGCATAGTTGTAAAGGGCCTCTTCCCTTACTTTGTCGCTATGCTTCATTTGTGATGCAAGCTCGAATGCCAGACGTGCACCATTTGCATCGTCCTGCTCAAGGGCCACCATTCCTTTGTGGAGCAAAGCGTTCTGTGAAATCTCATCATCATTTGTGGTACATTGCCCGAACAGCTCTTTTGCCCTGTCAAACTCGCCCTCATTATAAAGGCTTAATGCCAGCTGGTATATTGCTATACGTTGAGGAGAGGTGGTGCCGGCCATGTATATGTCAAGCGCCTCGATGGCCTTGCCGTAGTTGCCTTCATTGAACTCCGCTGCACCGAGAATCTGTTGCATCTTTACTCCCTGTGGCTTGTCGCCGTGGTCGGCAATGAAACGCTCTGCAATGTTACGCGCTGCACCATAGTCCCCTCTCTTCAGTTCAATGCCCGCAAGGTAATATGGAATGTCAAGATAGTAGCTGTCTTCAAGCTGTATGCTCTTGAAACCGATATGGGCATCGTCAAGCCTGTTATGTTCGTAGTCTATTACAGCAAGGTGGAAAATGGCATCCGTAGCGTAGCGTTTGCTCCCGACCTTTAGTCGCTGCAACATATCCACAGCATTGCTCTCGTTGCCGGTCTCAAGCAGTGAGAGTGCATAGTATAATGACGCCCTCTGTCTTTCGTCTTTTGCAATGCGGTTGAAGTCGCAGTCGGCAAACAGTGCACATGCACCCTCGAAATCCCCGTCAAAATAATGCGATTGGGCAATATATGCGTTCAACAGCTCCTTTTGTGAACTGTTGGGGTATTCTGTCAGGTACTGTATCATCAGAGCCTTGCCTTTATGGTGGTCGTTCTCGAATGTTGTAAGTGCTCTCAACAGGTCATATTCCTGTCTTGTCCTCTCGTCAAGTCCGCGTACATCGATTTTTTCAATGAGTATCATTGCACTCTTGTACTCGCCGTCGGAGTGGAGCCGCTGGCACTCGGCTATGGCTTTCTTGCCATAGCCGGCCTCTGCAGCTGTCTGTGCAGTGGCTGCAAGACCTAACGAAGCAAATGCTAATAGAACTAATCTTCTTTTCATTTTATGTATAAGGTTTTTGTTTTTACTCTTTGCGGCTCAGGAAACTTTTCAGCCTCTTTATTCCTTCGCTTATGGACCGAAGCCCGAACAGGCTGCTGTCGAGCGTCTCTATTGCCATCCATTGCAATTCCTGTACATCATCGGCAGCGTGCAGAGTTGCATTGTCTTCTGTCCTGCACTCGAAAAAGAGGTCCATGGTGTGTATCTCCATACCTGAGTAACTGTATATATTGGGGATACTGAACAGATATCTGGTGGCTGTCACTTTCAACCCGGTCTCTTCAAGGACCTCGCGCATGACGCCCTCTTCGGCACTCTCGTGGCAATCGCAGAAGCCTCCCGGCAGGTCCAGCGTTCCTTTTGCAGGTTCCTTTGAGCGTGTGGCAACAAGAATATTCCCTTTTCCATCGGTTATTACGGCAACATTTGCTGCTGACGGATTGAGGTAATATACGAAACCGCAGTTGCCGCATCGTTTCGATTTGAAATCGTTCTCTGAGAAAGTGTCGCTGCCGCATTTGGGGCAGTGCTTGAAGGTGTCAAGTAGATGCATAAATCTCTGTTCCGTGTAATTTTGGCAAAGGTACTTATTTTTTATCTCTTTATTCCCTTTTTTGAGCCTATGTTTAGATAATTTAATTAATATTCGTTATTATTTAATTGCTGTGGCGCTTTTTGTTCATTTTTCTCTCTGATATTGCCGGAATACAAAATAAAAAGTAGTATCTTTGCCATGATTTTTTGTAATGTGGCTTCTTGCGGTGTCGCTTGTGGCTGTCAAGATTAAGAAAAGTATAAAATATTAAAACTCAAATATTATGGCAAACAAAGCATTATTGGTAATCCTCGACGGATGGGGTGTTGGTAATCACGGTAAGGGTGATGTTATTTTTAACACTCCTACTCCATATTGGGATCATTTGGTATCTGTTTTCCCTAACTCACAGCTTCAGGCGAGCGGTGAGAATGTAGGTCTTCCTGCAGGTCAGATGGGCAACAGCGAGGTCGGTCACCTCAATATAGGTGGCGGCCGCGTGGTATATCAGGATCTTCTCAAGATCAACCGTGCAATTGCAGACGGCTCGATCGCACAGAATCCCCAGTTGGTTGCTGCTGTAGAGTATGCAAAGAACAACGGGAAGAAACTGCATTTTATGGGTCTTACATCTGACGGTGGTGTACACAGTTCATTGGAGCACCTTGAGGCGATGTACAAGTTCGCTGCTGAGCAGGGCGTTGAGAACGCTTATGTACACTGTTTCATGGATGGCCGTGATACGGACCCCAAGAGCGGTGCGGGTTTCATTGAGCAGCTTACAGCAAATGGTCTCAAGCTGGCTACAATCGTTGGCCGTTATTATGCTATGGACCGTGACAAGCGTTGGGAGCGTGTAAAGATTGCTTACGACCTTATCGTTAACGGTGAGGGCAAGAAAGCGGCTGATATGGTTGCTGCTGTCAAGGAGTCTTATGAAGAGGGCGTTACTGACGAGTTCATCAAGCCTATCGTGAATACAAACTTCGACGGCCGCATAGGCGAGGGTGATGCTGTCATCTTCTTCAACTACCGCAACGACCGTGCAAAGGAGCTTACAGTTGTGCTCACACAGGAGGATATGCCTGCTGAAGGTATGAGCAGAATCCCAGGTCTTCAGTATTACTGTATGACTCCATACGATGCCAAGTTTACAGGTGTCCACATCCTCTTCGACAAGGAGAATGTAGAGAACACTCTTGGTGAGTATATCGCAAAGCAGGGCATGAAACAGCTTCACATTGCCGAAACCGAAAAATATGCGCACGTTACATTCTTCTTCAACGGTGGTCGTGAGACTCCATACGATGGCGAGGAGCGTATCCTTGTTCCTTCTCCAAAGGTGGCTACATACGACTTGCAGCCCGAGATGAGCGCCTATGAGGTTAAGGAGAAGCTTGTGAACGAGATCAACAGCGAGAAGTTCGACTTCATCGTTGTCAACTTTGCTAACGGTGACATGGTAGGCCATACCGGCGTTTACAGCGCAATAGAGAAGGCTGTGCTTGCAGTCGATGCTTGTCTCAAGGATGTTATCGAGGCTGCACGTAACCACGGCTATGAGTCAATAATCATTGCCGACCACGGCAATGCCGACAACGCAGTCAACGCTGACGGCTCTCCAAACACAGCACACTCATTGAACCCTGTTCCTTGCGTGTATGTCACAAACAAGGAGAACGCTACAATCGAGAACGGTATCCTTGCCGACGTGGCACCTACAATCCTCAAGATCATGGGGCTTGAGGCACCTGCGGAGATGACAGGTAAGGCTTTGATTTGATTGTAAATAATAAAATAGAAGGTCTCTAAAGTCTCTAAAGTCACAAAGGACTTTAGAGACCTTTGTTGTTCAATATGGTACAGATTGGTGATACAATAGTCTCATTCGACCTTTTCCAAGAGTTTTTCTTCTGTAACTTCACGCATTGTAAAGGTGCGTGTTGTGTAGAGGGTGATGCCGGTGCACCGGTGCTCATGGACGAGGTGGAGAAACTGGAAGAGGCATATGAGGTCGTGGGTGATGAAATGACCCCGGAGGCCCGTGCTGTTGTTGAGGAACAGGGCGTTGTTTACAACGACCGTGACGGTGATCTTGTAACTTCAATCGTGAACGGCAAGGATTGCGTCTTTGCCTCACGTGACGAGAACGGCAACTGCATATGTCTCATTGACAAGGCCTATCGTGAAGGCCGCACCGGATGGCGCAAGCCCATCTCGTGTTACCTTTATCCGGTGCGTCTGCGCAAGGTCGGTGACTATGTGGGTGTGAACCTGCATAAGTGGGATGTGTGCAGCAGTGCATTCATAAAGGGACGTCGCAAAGGAGTGAGGGCTTATGAGTTTCTCAAGGAACCTCTTATCGAGCGTTTCGGTAAGGAGTGGTATGATGAACTTCTGGTTGTGGCAGAAGAGATGAAGAAGCAGGGGCTTCTTTAACTGAGTGAAAAGGCAAAAATATAAATATGCTGCAGAAGGTTTGTCTGCGAGCTTTTGATAAAATGATATGATACTTTCAATTGTTTATTTTGTTGTCGGCATTGTGCTTGTGATTCTCGGTGCCGACTGGCTCACAAAGGGCGCATCCGATCTGGCACGCCGTCTCAAGATGAGCGAGCTTATGATTGGTCTTACAATCGTGGCTTTGGGTACTTCATTGCCTGAGCTTGTGATAAGTGTCAGCTCGGCGTTGAGCGGGAATTCCGGAATATCTTTGGGCAATGTCCTTGGCAGTAATATTTTCAACGGCATGCTCATCCTTGGTGTCACCGCGATGATTACGCCAATTGCCTTCAGCGGCAAGATGCTTTCGCGTGAGATACCATTCAACCTGTTGGCGTCTATCGTGATTCTGCTTGTGTCGGGCAGTATGCTTGTGGGTGGAGCTCCCGGGGAGTATATCACACGTTACGGCGGTATGCTGTTGCTTTGCTTCTGCGCGGTGTTCGTGCGTTATACTTTCAGCCTTAGAAGTGGCGATGAGGAAGAAACTGCGCAGCAACCGATGTCTGTGGGTAAAATACTGCTGTTTATTGCCGGCGGTCTTGCTGCACTGATCTTCGGTGGCAAGATGTTCGTCAGCGGTGCATCTGATATCGCACGTGGCTTCGGCCTTTCCGAGGCTCTCATCGGTATCACCATTGTCTCGGCCGGCAGCTCGCTGCCCGAGTTGGCCGTGTCAGTGAATGCAGCGCGTAAAGGTAATGTAGGCATTGCACTCGGTAATGTGCTCGGCAGCAACATCCTGAACGTCTTCTTTATCCTAGGTTGCAGTGCTACTATATCTCCGATATCGCTTGCCGGATTCAGCCCTGTCGACTACTATGTGCTGTTGGCATCTTCGCTTTTCATATACCTGTTCTGCGCATTCTTCGGCAAGAACAAGATAACCCGCATTGAGGGTTCATTGTTAGTAGCTGGCTATGTAGCTTATATTGTGTATCTTATTATGGGAATCTGATTTGTTTTTTTGGACTTAATTCCCTAATTTTACACGAATTTTTGAAATAAGACCGACAAAATGCCCGTAACGATTGTAAAAGTTGAAAACAACAGGCAACTCAAGCGCTTTGTAAAGTTCGGATTTGAACTTTACAAGGATTGCCCGTATTATGTCCCCGAACTGTTCGAGGATGCTATGAACACTCTTCGTAAGGACCGTAATGCTGCTTTCGAATTCTGCGATGCAGACTATTTCTTGGCATACAAGGACGGCGTGCTTGCCGGACGTATCGCTGTGCTCGTGAACAAGGCGGCTAATGAAAAGTGGGGACAGAATGCCGCGCGTTTCGGCTGGATTGATTTCATTGATGACAATGAGGTCGTCGATGCTCTTTTTGCTACAGCCGAACAGTGGGCGCGGGAGCGCGGTCTCACGGAACTGCAGGGGCCATTGGGCTTTACAGACCTTGACCGTGAGGGAATGCTCATTGAGGGCTTTGACCGTTTGGGTACAATGGCAACGATATATAATTATCCTTACTATCCCGAGCATATGAACCGACTGGGTTTTGTAAAGGATGCCGATTGGGTAGAGTATCTGTTGAAGGTTCCCAATGAGAGGTGGGCAAAGGCAGAGCGTATATCAGCTATTGTTGAACGTAAGTTCGGGTTGCGTGTAGTGCATTGCAACTCACGCTCGGAGTTGGCAAAGCGTTATGGTTCAAAGCTGTTTGAACTCGTGAACGAGTGCTATGCTCCTCTTTACGGCTTTACGCCCCTGACAAGGAAACAGATAGACCAGTTCATAAAGATGTATCTGCCTGTGATTGACCTGCGTCTTATCTCTTTGGTGGTTGATGCCGATGACAATCTTGTGGCATTGGGAGTCAGCATATATTCACTTGCCGATGCACTGCGCAAGGCAAAGGGCAAGCTTTTCCCGTTCGGTTGGTGGTATCTGCTGAAGGCTCTTTTCATAAAGCATCCCAAACGTCTTGACTTCCTGTTGGTGGCAGTCAAACCCGAGTATCAGAGCAAGGGAGCTTTTGCCATGGTGTTCAATGATTTGCTCGGCAACTATCTCCAGATGGATCTTGTGGATGTCGAGAGTAATCCTGAACTTGAGACAAATACCAAGGTGCAGAGCCAATGGAACGATTTTGAGAAGGAGCAGCATAAGCGTCGTCGCGCTTTCAGGAAAGAATTGTGCTGATAGCCCCGTTGGGTAATAGAAAATATTTTGACAGATGACCGAAGATACAAATTTGGAATTTAATGAGAATGTGCCTGTGGCGGCCGATTATACAGATGATTCGATACGCCACCTGAGTGACGTGGAACATATTCGTCTGCGTCCCGGTATGTATATCGGAAAACTGGGTGACGGCTCGCAGAGCGACGACGGTATATATGTGCTCCTCAAGGAGGTGATTGATAACAGTATCGATGAGTTCAAGATGGGCTTCGGAAAGCGTCTTGAGATTGATATCCTTGAGAACCATACTGTATGCGTACGTGACTATGGCCGCGGTATCCCGCAAGGAATGATGATTGAGGCTGTGAGCAAGCTGAATACAGGTGCAAAATACGATGACAAGGTTTTCAAGAAGTCTGTAGGTCTCAATGGCGTGGGCCTTAAGGCTGCCAATGCCTTGAGTACCAAGTTTGAAGTGCGCAGTTATCGTGACGGTGTAGTGCGTGCGGCATCTTTCGAGAAAGGTATCCTTGTATCGGACGTTACGGAAAAAACCTCTGACGAGAACGGTACATTTGTCTCTTTTACTCCCGACAATTCGCTCTTCAGAAACTACGAGTACCGTGCTGCATACGTTGAGACCCTTTTGCGTAACTATACCTACCTGAACACCGGTCTCACAATCATGTTCAACGGCAAGCGCATCCTCTCCCGTAACGGTCTTGCCGACCTGCTGACCGACAATATGACGGCCGATGCTCTCTATCCTATAATACATCTCAAAGGTACCGATATCGAGATTGCCTTTACCCATGCGCAGCAGTACGGTGAGGAGTATTATTCGTTTGTCAACGGCCAGCATACCTCGCAGGGCGGTACCCACCAGAGTGCTTTCAAGGAGCTGGTGGCGCAGACTATACATGACTTCTTCTCGGCAAAGAACTTCGAGTACTGCGACATACGTAACGGTATAGTCGCTGCAATTGCGATCAATATACAGGAACCTGTATTCGAGAGCCAGACGAAGGTGCGTCTGGGTTCTACCACCATTGCTCCCGATCCGGGAAGCATGAGCGTGAAAAAGTTCATCAGCGACTTTGTGAAGGAGGAACTTGATAACTTCCTTCACAAGAACCCTGATATCAGTGATGTGATGCTCTCAAAGATTGTAGCTTCGGAAAAGGACCGCAAGGAACTTGCAGGTCTTACGAAGCAGGTACGCGAGAAGGCAAAGAAAGTGAATATGCATAACCGCAAATTGCGCGACTGTCGCATACACTATAATGACACAAAGGGCGACAGGATGGATGAAAGCTGCATATTCATCACCGAGGGTGACTCGGCGAGCGGTTCAATAACAAAGAGCCGCGATGCGAACACCCAGGCGGTATTCAGCCTCCGCGGAAAACCGTTGAACAGTTTCGGACTCAGCCGTGCTGTGGTGTACCAGAACGAGGAATTCAACCTGTTGCAGGCAGCGTTGAATATTGAGGATGGTCTTGAGGGCTTGCGCTACAACAAGGTGATTGTGGCTACCGATGCTGATGTGGACGGAATGCACATCCGCCTGCTGATGATAACATTCTTCCTGCAGTTCTTCCCTGAATTGATAAAGAAGGGGCACGTATATATTCTGCAGACTCCGCTGTTCCGAGTGCGCAACAAACGCAAACTGCCCCGTGGCAAGAAGGGCGCCGAGGAGCGTAAGGAGCAGAAGAGTGATTTTGAGACAATATACTGCTACAGTGAGGAGGAGCGCATTGCTGCCATTGAGAAACTGTCTCCCAACCCGGAGATAACACGATTCAAAGGCCTTGGTGAGATTTCTCCCGATGAGTTCCGTAACTTTATAGGTCCTGATATGCGTCTTGAGCGTGTGGAGCTTCATAAGGACGATAAGGTTGAGGAACTGCTCGCGTACTACATGGGCAAGAACACTATGGAACGCCAGAACTTCATCATCGACAATCTTGTTGTCGAGGAGGATAAGGCTAATGAGGAGGGCAGGTGATGGAGAGAATAGCTCTTTTTGCAGGGACATTCGACCCTTATACACGAGGACATCATGCTCTTGTTGAGCGTGCCCTCGCCATATTCGACACAGTGGTTGTAGCTGTGGGGTGCAACCTTGAGAAAAAATGCATGCTCAGCGTCGAGGAACGTGTGGCTGCAATAGAGAAACTGTATGCAGGCAACGGGCGTGTGAAGGTAGCGGTATATGACACCCTTACAATGGATTTTGCGCAAAGTGTAGGGGCGACAGCCCTATTGCGCGGTGTGCGCAGTGTGAAGGATTTTGAGTATGAGCGCGACATCGCCGATATCAATCTTCGTTTGGGTGGCATTGATACGGTCCTGCTCGTCAGTGAGCCGGAATATGCAGCCATAAGCAGCAGTGTCGTGCGTGAATTGATGAAATACGGCAAGGATGTCTCGGAGTTCTTGCCTTGATTTAGAAACTGTTTTACTGACCTATGAAAAGAACAATATTACTATCTGTGATTGCTGTTCTTGTGGCTGTTGCTGCAAGGGCACAGGATATGCCCGATCATCTTATAAAACTTATGTATACGGGCAATGTTATTTCGAACTTCTATGTAGATGCACCCGATAACGGCAAGATAACTGAGGCTGCAGTCAAGGCTATGCTCAAAGAACTGGACCCTCACTCCACGTATACCGATCCCAAGGAGACAAGGGCTCTTCTTGAGCAGATGCAGGGCAGTTTCAGCGGTATAGGAATCCAGTTCAACATTGTCTCTGATACACTTTACGTAATACAGACGACAAAGAATGGCCCTTCAGAGCGTGCGGGTATTATGGCCGGAGACAAGATCGTGGCAGTAAATGACACTGCCATTGCAGGAGTCAAGATGGAGAGGGCCGATATCATGTCGCGTCTTCGTGGCGCAAAGGGTTCAAGAGTCAAGATTGATGTGGTACGTCGTGGTATCAGCCGTATAATGGAGTTCGATCTTGTACGTGACGATATCTCTACCGAGACTGTTGATGTTGCTTATATGATTGACAAGGAGAACGGCTATATCCGTATATCTTCATTCGGTGCAAAAACGCATAAGGAGTTCGTTGCAAAACTTGACTCGCTCAAGGCATGCGGTATGAAGAATCTGGTACTTGACCTTGAAGGCAACGGAGGTGGATATCTGACGGCGGCAGTCGAGATTGCCAATGAGTTCCTTGAGAGGTCTTCACTTGTAGTGTACACCGAGGGCCGAGCCAATCCACGATACAATTATAATGCTATCGGTGGTGGACGTTTCCTTAAAGGAAACATTGCGGTAATCGTAGATGAGACCTCAGCTTCTGCCACCGAGATTCTTGCTGGTGCAATCCAGGACTGGGACCGTGGTGTGGTGGTGGGGCGCCGCAGCTTTGGTAAGGGGCTTGTACAGCGTCCATTCCAGATGCCAGACGGTTCAATGATACGCCTTACTATAGCACGTTACTATACACCTACAGGCCGCTGCATACAAAAGCCGTATAATGATTCCATAAAGTACGAGGAGGATCTTATGCGCCGTTACAACAGCGGTGAGATGAGTTCTGCCGACAGCATACATTTTCCCGATTCTCTCAAAGTATATACACTGCGGCTGAACCGTCCTGTGTACGGCGGTGGAGGTATCATGCCCGATTATTTTGTGCCGATGGATACCACAAAATATACCCCATATCACCGTGCTCTTGCTTCAAAGGGTTGCATTGTGCAGGCTTCGTTGCGTTATCTTGACGAAAACCGCAAGGAGCTCGAGGCGAAATATAGGAATGTAGAGGATTTCGACAAGAATTTTGTTGTAGATGAAAGGTACATGGCTTTGTTGCAGGAGCAGGCTATCAAGGATGGTGTAGAGCTAAAGGGTGGTGAGGAGGAATTGCGTAAATCTTTACCGGAACTGCATAAACAACTCAAGATGTATATTGCGCGCGACTTGTGGGATATGAGCGACTTCGTAATGATATACAACAGAAATAATGACTCTTTCCTTAAGGCCTATGAACTTGTGCGTAGCCGTAAGATGGATAAGGTGCTGTTGAAAGAGTGATTTGGAATATTGATAAGTTAAAAAATGGGCTAACAAATATTTGTTAGCCCATTTTTATTTGGAAATATTACATCTATTGCATAAGACAAGTGCTTTTGTCCCGTTGTAGAGCGTCGTTGCAAACAGATATCCGTCTCCACCTTCTGCCAACTTGAGTTTTTTGCGTAACACCTGTACGTTTTCTGGAAAATTGCGTACTGTCATGTTGGCTTTCTTCAGTTTCTGCAGTTGCTTTATATCGGCTTTAGAAAAACCGAAAATCCTCTCTACCTCAAAGATGCGGCCAGGGAACTCCCCAATCAGTTTGTCTGATGTGTAAAGTTGGCTGTTAGGGTGCAACTTGCTTATCAGTAACCTCTGCGAAAGGGTGCGGAAGCTTCCGCCTTTTTGTATTGCGGCATTAGGCTCATAAAGATACCTGCCGATAGTATTGCTGTATGTCACTGTTGCATTAGTCTCTTCGGTAGCCGTGAATGTGAATGTCTCCTGCTCTTCATTGCGTATATTTACGCATTTTATAGGTGTCTCCTCGCATTTCTCCTTTCCCAATATAAACAGCAACTCTTTGCACTCGTTGTTTACAGCGATGATGTGAACAGCTTCAATATTGCGCAATTCCCTTGTGGCGGCCGTTATATCAAGCATGGGAGAACATTTGATCATCACTTTATCGGCTTTTTCAAGCAGAGCCTCTTCAAGTACCGTCACGTCAGGTTCGCAGTCGCCGAGTGCGACAACCTTACGTCCGTCGCCGTCGCGACGTGCTGGGTCAATGAAAATCCATTCCTGCTTTTGCAGGGTAGGGAGAACCTCCTCACTGTTGCCGTTTATTATGTCTATATGTCCAAGTCCCAATAATGCGAAATTCTCTTTTGCAATGTCGCACAGCATAGCATTGCGCTCAATGTATACTACCTCTTGGAATTCGCGTGACATATAACTGCAATCTATGCCGAAACCACCGGTAAGGTCGGCAAGTCTGTTGCCTTTTGCTATGCCAGTCTTGTAGAGTGCAGTGGCTTCGCTTGAGCATTGCTCCATGGATATGCGCGGAGGATATATGATACCCTCTGTCTTAGCCCATGTAGGCAGTTTGTGTTTTGCCGTTTGCCAGCCCTCGATCTGTGTGACGGCCTCACGCATATCGATGCCTGGGTATCGCTTCGCCTGGAGTGCAAGTGCGCTCGGCTCCTTGTCACGGTTGGCTGCAATGAACTCGGTTGTCTCCTTGTTGAACATTGTCTGTGTTTACTCCTTATTCAAAATTATAAGCGCTGCTATTACACCGGGAATCCAACCGAAAAGTGTAAGGATAAAGACTATGATGAACGAGCCGCAGCCTTTGTCAGCAACTGCGAGCGGTGGAAATAATATTGCAAGTATGGCTCTGAAAAGTGACATGTCTTATGTTGTTTTGTGCAAAAATAGCAACAAATAAGCGAGAAACATCAAGACTGCTTGGATATTTTTCAAAGAGATTGCAGTCCATCTTCGGGGTTTACCTCAGAAACAATGAAAACCATATTGATAAGCCGGTTTTGTTAAAATGCCATTGGCTATTTGTATTGATGTCTGTGTCTATGATAAACTGTTACGTTCTGGTTGGGCTTGACAACAACCAAAAGCCTTGTCAATGTGTTTATACCTTGATAAAATATAATATTTATGACGAAGTTCTATTTTCTACTTCTTTTTATCCTTGTTCCTGTTGCCAGTCTGTTGGCGCAGCAAGAAGAGGAGCTTGTTGACGGAGCGTTGCCGCAGATGTGGAATAACGGTGACTGTTTTGACCAGACTATGCCGCCTGACGACAAGTGGTGGCGAAACTTCGACGACCCGGTGCTTGACTCGCTCATCATGTATGCATCGGAGAACAATTACTCGGCATTGGGGGCTATTGAGAACATCAGGAAGGCACGTGCAGCATGGAACACCGCACGAGGCAGGATGTTGCCCTCCTTTGACTTCAGCCTGGGGTGGCAACGTACAAAGACGAGTGGCAATATAGCCCAGACGATGTACACCGAGGCTTGGGATGGACAGTTCAGCACCGCTGTATCCATGCAGTGGCAGGCCGACGTGTTCGGTGCCATCTACATGCGTTCCAAGGCACAGAAAATGCTTTTCATGGCAACCGAGGAGGAGTACAAGGCTGTAATGGTGACACTTGTAGCCAATGTGGCAACCACCTATTTCTCATTGTGCCAGTCGATAGTCCAATTGCAGGTGCTGCGCGAGAATGTAAAGTCGCAGAAGGAGATTATGGAGATTGTGATATCGCGCTACAACAGCGGCCTTGCATCGAAACTTGATGTGGCGCAATCACGCAGTGTCTATCACAGTACCATGGCACAGATTCCGGCGATGCAGGCAACTATTGAGGGGTATCGCAACAAGATGGCCGTGCTGTTGGGGGTTTATCCGCAGGAGCTTGCCGGGTGGCCCGACGGGAACTGCACGTTGCCGGCCTACATTGAGCCTGTAGAGGTCGGAGTGCCGGCAATGCTATTGCG
This sequence comes from uncultured Bacteroidales bacterium, assembly GCA_937900095.1. GTDB lineage: Bacteria > Bacteroidota > Bacteroidia > Bacteroidales > Bacteroidaceae > HGM04593. The sequence continues at coordinate 34,112 of CALCEC010000062.1, forward strand.
CCGACGTCCCGACATTCGCGCTGCCGAACGGCAAGTTGAGGCTGATGCGGCACTGCTCGGTGCTACAAGACGCGATTGGTTCCCAGAAATCTTCCTCACGGGTTCCATTGGCTTTGCATCGGGTGAGATGAAACATCTGTTCCGTTCAAAAAGCCTCACATGGGAGATTGCACCGACGATCAGATGGAATATATTCAGCGGCGGGGAGAGGCTGAACGCTACTCGCGAAGCACGTGCCACGCTCGACCAGAGCATACTCTCTTTCAACAGCACATTGCTGACAGCCGTACAGGAGGTTGAGAATGCAATGTCACAATACAAAAGCTCAATAGAGCAGATTGTGTCTCTGCGTGAGGCTGTCAATCAGAACGAAGAGACGCTCACACTTTCGCTTGAACTCTACAAACAGGGGCTCAGCGAATATCAGAATGTGCTTGATGCCCAACGTACATTGCTTACCTATCAGGGTTACCTTGTACAGGCACAAGGCGGGTCGCTCATCTATCTGGTACAACTATATGAAGCGCTTGGCGGTGGTTGGTAAAACTGAAATGATTATTGGATATGAAAAAGATTGTTGTTGCTGTGGCAATGCTCACTATCATTGCTTGCCACAAGAATGAGGAGAACAAGGCTGGTTTTTCAGCATTGCCGGTAGAGGTCGCTCACCCTGCTGTTAAGGATATAACACTCGCAAGAGAGTATCCCGGTCATCTTGAGGCTGACGCTACAATTGAGATAGTGGGACGTGTTAACGGCACTGTCATCAAGCGCAATTTCACCGAGGGTACACGGGTGAAGAAAGGTGACTTGCTGTATGTCATTGAACCCACTCTGTACCAGAATGTAGTCGAGCAGGCCGAGGCTGCTGTAAAAAGCGCAGAGGCAGAACTGGAGTATGCAAAGAACAGCTATGAACGTATGAAAAAGGCAATAAGCAGCGATGCAGTGAGCCAGATTGAACTGTTGCAGGCGAAGAGTCGCGTAGAGAGTGGCACTGCGGCGCTTGACAATGCCCGTGCAGCACTGAAGACGGCCAAGACAAAATTGGAGTATTGTTATATAAAGGCCCCGTCAAGCGGCGCTGTGGGACTGACTGCAGTACCTGTAGGAGGCTATATATCGGGCGAAATGAGCCCAGTGATGCTCTGTAAGCTCTACAAGGACGATGTGATGTATGCCTATTTTGACATCACCGACAACCAGTGGCTCAATAAGGTACAACAAGGGGCAGAGAGTATGGACCAGAGCGACGTGACTTTCACTGTAGGCAGCGGCAGGCGGCTCGGCTGGAATGCAAAGATTGATTTCCTTGCCCCTGCCGTAAACCTCAGCACCGGCACACTGCAGGTACGTGCAGAACTTGACAATAGCAATGCCATTCTCAAGCCGGGCAGCTACATAAGTGTGACTATGCCATATGAGGAAATAAAGGATGGAATATTGGTACATGATGCATCTATAGGAACCGATCAGTTGGGAAAGTATCTGTATGTCGTAAACGATTCTAATATAGTGAACTACCGAAGGATAACTGTAGGAGCGTTGGTCGATGACACACTCCGCCTGGTAACGGACGGTCTTGAACCGGATGAACGTTACGTGACAAAGGCACTGCTAAAGGTGCGCAACGGAATGCCTGTGACACCTATTATGGACAAATAAACCCTATAACCATGAAATTCTCTAAATTCTTTATAGAACGTCCGATATTCGCGACGGTGCTGTCACTGTTGCTGTTGGTTGCAGGAGCAGTCTCACTCGCAGTGCTCCCCATTGACCAATACCCCTCGATAACCCCACCCACCGTGCAGGTGACAGCAGTATATCCCGGAGCGAATGCCGAGACCATAGCCCAGACCGTGGGTATCCCCATCGAACAACAGGTGAACGGAGTTGACGGCATGCTTTACATGAGTTCAACATCCTCTTCGTCAGGAACGTATCAGCTGACTGTGACCTTTGAGGTGGGGACAGATATTGACATGGCAACGGTTCTTGTACAGAACAGGGTGAACATTGCTCTCAACTCACTGCCGAGCGAGGTGACGCAGCAGGGCGTGACGGTACAGAAACAGTCGACCAATATTGTCCTTTTCATAACGCTCACCGGCAACGAGGATTACGACCAGCTCTACCTCTCGAACTATGCAGAGTTACAGATTGTGGACCAGCTGACACGTACCCCGGGTGTGGGTGGTGTCAATATTATGGGAGCAGGCAACTACTCTATGCGCGTGTGGCTCGACCCAGAGGCAATGCGCATACGTGGAATATCTGCAGCCGAAGTCTACAAGGCTATAAGCGAGCAGAACCTTGCAGTGTCGGCAGGATATGTAGGCCAGACACTTGATGCCTCTGCCGACAATGCTTTCCAGTACACATTGAACGTACAGGGACGTCTGAAGAGCGCCGAGGAGTTCGCCAACATTGTGATACGGAATGACGGGGTCAATATGCTGCGGTTGAGCGACATTGCAGAAATAGAGATAGGCAGTGAGACGTATGCCTCATCGTCGCGCCTCAAAGGGATGCCTACAGCAGCACTCGCCGTATACCAGTCGCCAGGTTCCAGTTCGCTTGCGGTATCAAAAGCCGTCAAGGCAAAGATGCTGGAGCTTGCCGAAGCTTTTCCACCAGGAGTGGAATACCAGATTGCACTCGACACCACCGACGTGGTACGCAGTTCAATCCACGAGGTGCTCTACACATTCTTCGAGACGACCGTACTGGTGATACTGGTCATTTTCCTGTTCCTGCAGAACTGGCGTGCCACACTGATACCTTGCCTTACAATCCCTGTATCATTGATAGGCACACTGGCAGTGATGCTGTTGATGGGCTTTTCCATAAATACACTGACACTTTTCGGTCTTATACTTGCCATTGCCATTGTGGTTGACGATGCTATTGTGGTAGTGGAGAATGCCACCCGAATAATTGATGACGAGGGCCTCCCTCCACGTGAGGCAACAGAGAAGGCCATGGACGAGATTACAGGTCCCATTATCGGAGTGGTGCTTGTGATGTTGGCTGTGTTTATCCCGACGACTATGATTGGCGGAATCTCGGGTGAACTTTACAAGCAGTTCGCGTTGACTATTGCTACCGCCACCTTACTCAGCGGATTCAACTCCCTGACACTGACACCGGCCTTGAGTGCACTGTTGCTTCGTCCCACAAAAGGCAGACGGCAGGGATGGTTCTTCCGCTGGTTCAACAAGGGATATGATGCCCTGCAGAGAGGGTTCGACAGATGCGTGAATTTCCTACTTCGCAAAGCCCTCATTGCAGCTGTCACTTTCTGCGCTATGGTAGCCCTTGCTATATATATGTTCGTCAAGTGGCCTACCACGTTCATACCTGACGAGGATGACGGATACTTTATCGTCAGCGTACAGTTGCCGCCGGCAAGTTCGTTGGCACGTACCGAGGCTGTAGCAAGGGAGATTGAAACTATTCTTGAACAATACCCCGAGGTGAAGACTTATATAAGCATCAGCGGATTCAGTATAATGAACAGCGGCAAGCAGAGCAACGCTGCGAGTGTGTTCGTCGTACTAAAGGACTGGAGCCTGCGTAAAGAGAAAAGCGAGTCGGCCGCATCAGTTGTCGACAGGTTCAACAAAGAGGCTTATATGAAGGTCCCCGAAGCTCAATGTTTCGCCTTTGTACCGCCGGCAATCCCCGGCATCGGCAATGTGGGAGGCCTGCAGATGCAGTTGGAGGACCGAAAGGCACTTGGACTGGTCGAGATGCAGAAAGCAGTGGAAGCACTGCTTGACAACGTGGGCAAAGAGAGCGCCATTGCTGCAATGAACAGTTCCTACGAAGCTGACGTCCCGCAATACTTCCTTAACATTGACCGCGACAAGGCAATATCCATGGGGCTTGATATGGGCTCCGTGCTCTCGACACTCAGTTATTATATGGGAGCAATCTATGTGAATGACTTCGTTATGCTCGGACGTATATGGCAGGTAAAGATGGCTGCCGGCGAGAGAAGCCAGAAAGTCATTGAGAGCGTGATGCAGCTGAGCCTTGCCAACAGCAAGGGCGAGATGGTCCCCTTCAGCAGTTTTGTGACAGCCGACGAGATATTGGGCAGCGACCAGCTGGTGCGTTACAACATGTATAACAGTGCAACGGTAACCTGCAACCCGGCGCCGGGCTACAGTTCAAGCCAGGTGATGGAGGAGGTGTCGCAACTTTTCAGGGAGCAACTCGGCGAGGAGTTCGGATACGAGTGGACAGGAGTAGCGTATCAGGAGCAGGCGGCAGGACAGAACACAGCCCTTATCTTCGGTCTTGCGCTGCTTGTGGCGTTTCTTGTCCTTGCTGCGCAGTACGAGAGCTGGACAAGCCCGGTGGCAGCGATAATGGGCGTGCCGATAGCTCTTTTGGGAGCGATTGTAGGCTGTTGGATTGCCGGAATCCCGGTGAGCATCTACACCGAGATTGGTATAATACTGCTCATTGCCTTGAGTGCAAAGAACGGAATCCTGATTGTCGAGTTCGCACGTGACTACCGTGCTGCCGGCAATGACATACGCTACAGTGCTGCCGAGGCAGGGCATGTGCGCCTGCGCCCCATACTCATGACCTCGCTTGCCTTTGTCATCGGAGTAATGCCCTTGCTCTTTGCAGGCGGAGCCGGTGCCGGTGCGCGCCTGTCGTTGGGCGCAGCGGTTGTGTTCGGAATGCTGCTAAATACCGTGATAGCCACACTTTATGTCCCCAACTGGTACGAATGGATGCAATTGCTGGAAGAGAGAAGAAAAAATAAGAATAAAAAATAATTTGCATCATCAATAAAAAAATATCGGCAATTGCCGATATTTTTTATACGGTTTGTTATCTTTGTCAGGTGATGCAGTCTTACAACAGACAAGAATCAAGTAGAATCATGAACTTAACAACATAAAAGTATGGACGAGAAAGTTATTATGCCGTGGGAAGACCGCCCCGAAGGATGCAAGGATGTGATGTGGCGTTATTCAAAGAACCCTGTCATTGACCGCTATGCGATACCCACATCGAACAGTATATTCAACAGCGCAGTCGTTCCTTTCAAGGATGGCTATGCCGGTGTGTTCCGTTGCGACAACAAGGCCGTGCAGATGAATATCTTCGCAGGCTTCAGCAAGGACGGTATCAATTGGGAGATTGAGCATGAGCCTATCGTATTCAAGGCCGGCAATACCCAGATGATAGAGTCGGAGTACAAGTACGACCCACGCGTGACATGGATTGAGGACCGCTACTGGATTACCTGGTGCAACGGCTATCATGGCCCCACAATCGGTATCGGTTATACATTTGATTTCAAGGAGTTCTTCCAGTGCGAAAACGCATTCTTGCCATTCAACCGCAACGGCGTCCTTTTCCCACGGAAGATAAACGGTAAATATGCAATGCTGAGCCGCCCGAGCGACAACGGGCATACGCCGTTCGGCGACATCTACATCAGCTACAGCCCCGATATGAAATACTGGGGCGAGCATCGTTGCGTGATGAAAGTGACCCCGTTCCCCGAGAGCGCTTGGCAGTGCACAAAGATTGGTGCCGGTTCAGTGCCCATCCTTACTGACGAGGGCTGGTTGCTGTTCTATCATGGTGTCATCACAACCTGCAACGGTTTCCGCTATTCAATGGGCGCAGCCCTGCTTGACAAGGATGACCCGTCAAAGGTACTCTACCGCACAAAGCCCTACCTGCTTGCTCCCGCAGCACCGTATGAACTTACTGGCGACGTGCCCAACGTGGTGTTCCCTTGCGCAGCCCTCAATGACGGCGACAAGGTTGCAGTCTACTACGGTGCAGCCGACACGGTTGTCGGTATGGCCTTCGGTTACATAAGCGAGGTAATCGATTTCATAAAGAACAATAGCACGAAGCTGTAATATTCCCTTGCAACACAAATTGCCCTGCTCATCGGTCAGACGAGCAGGGCAATTTGTTATCCGGAAGTGATAAAAATTCAATCTTTCGCTTCATAAAGATTATTCTTTCTCCCCGAAACAGAGGTCTCCGGCATCACCAAGTCCTGGCACGATATACGCGTGTTCATTCAATATCGGGTCAATGGCCGCGCAGTAGATGATTGTATCATCGGGAAAGTGCGAGAGTGCATAATCTATTGCCTGTTGGCTTGCTATGACGCAAGCAAGGACCGTCTTCCCGGGAGTACCTTTTGTCAGCAATGCACGATAGGAGAGGTCGGCGCTTATTCCTGTCGCAAGCATCGGGTCGACAAGAAGCAACGTCTTGCCGTCAAGCCGCGGAGAGGCAAGATACTCCACAACCACTTCAAACTCGTTGTCTGATATATATTTACGGTAAGCCGACACAAAAGCATTTTCAGCACGGTCAAAATAATTATGGAAACCGGCATGCAATGGAAGACCTGCACGCAGGATTGTTCCAATCACCACGGTATCGGCAGGAAGACTTTCGGTCGAAATACCGTTCGGCGTTGTCACTGAAACACTTTCGTACGAAAGTTCCTTGCTGATTTCATATGCCATTATTTCGCCTATGCGCTCGATGTTACGGCGGAAGCGCAAGGAGTCCCTTTGTATATTGACATCGCGTATCTCGGCAATGAAGCGGTTGAGAATTGTATTGTTCTCGGACAGATTTACTATTTTCATAAATTTTGAAATTTGACAGCACGAAGATAAAAAAATAATGCCGGATCATTGAAATTGTTTAATCCCTATTTCAAAAGCAGCCATGACCTTTTTTAACAAACAGTATTCTTTTAACAAAAAAACAACTGCAGATATTCATTATTTATAAAGAAAAAAATCAATTATACAGGCTTTTATGTCCGGCAAGACATTTTGTCAAAAATATTAAATTCTCCAAAGCAAAATGTAAGCAATCTGAGCTTCATGTTGCGGCCTCCGAAAACAAAAATCAAGAAAACCGTCCACTTGTCCACTGAAAAATTGTACATTTTCTGTTCAAAAAGCGGTACTTTTTGCCTTTTTTCGGGTAATTACGGAAAAATTTCTTTAATTAACTTGAGGGATTAAACAAAAAGATATATATTTGCATTCGGAGAACTTTGGCAAGTTCAAGCAAAAGGACATTGCCGATGTTCAAAAGTGATAAAAAGAAGAATATTAACTAATAATTTATTTTTTGAAATTATGGCAACAATAGATCTTACCAAGTATGGTATCACCGGTGCTGTAGAGGTGCTCCACAACCCCTCTTACGATGTTCTCTTTGCAGAGGAGACAAAGCCCGGTCTTGAGGGTTTTGAGGTTGGTCAGGTTACAGAGCTTGGCGCAGTAAATGTAATGACCGGTGTTTACACAGGCCGTTCACCTAAGGACAAGTTCATCGTTAAGGATGCTACTTCTGAGAACACTGTATGGTGGACATCAGAGGAGTACAAGAACGACAACAAGCCCGTTACAACTGAGGCATGGAACGCTCTCAAGGAGATTGCTACTAAAGAACTTTCCAACAAGAGACTTTTCGTTGTTGACGCATTCTGCGGTGCTAACCCTGCTACACGTCTTAAAGTACGTTTCATCATGGAGGTTGCATGGCAGGCTCACTTCGTGACAAATATGTTCATCCGTCCTACAGCTGAGGAGCTTGAGGCATTCGGCGAGCCCGATTTCGTTGTTTACAACGCTTCTAAGGCTGCTGTTCCAAACTATAAGGAGCTCGGTTTGAACTCTGAGACTGCAGTTGTATTCAACTTGACATCTAAGGAGCAGATCATCCTCAACACATGGTATGGTGGTGAGATGAAGAAGGGTATGTTCTCAATGATGAACTACTACTTGCCTCTCCAGGGCATTGCTTCAATGCACTGTTCAGCAAACACAAACGAGAAGGGCGAGACAGCTATCTTCTTCGGTTTGTCTGGTACAGGTAAGACAACTCTCTCTACCGATCCAAAGCGTATGCTTATCGGTGACGACGAGCACGGCTGGGACGACGATTCAGTATTCAACTTCGAGGGCGGTTGCTACGCAAAGGTTATCAACCTTGACAAGGAGAGCGAGCCGGATATCTTCAACGCTATCAAGCGCGATGCACTCCTGGAGAACGTGACTGTTGATGCAAACGGCAAGATTGACTTCGCTGACAAGAGCGTAACAGAGAATACACGTGTTTCTTACCCAATCAACCACATCAACAACATCAAGCCAGGTTCAATGGCTGCTCCTGCAAAGAAGGTTATCTTCCTTTCAGCTGACGCATTCGGTGTATTGCCTCCGGTTTCTATCCTGAACCCAGAGCAGACTCAGTACTACTTCCTCAGTGGCTTTACAGCTAAGTTGGCTGGTACAGAGCGCGGTATCACAGAACCTACTCCGACATTCTCAGCTTGCTTCGGTGCTGCATTCTTGAGCCTCCATCCGACAAAGTACGGTGAGGAGCTCGTTAAGAAGATGGAGAAGAACGGTGCTAAGGCATACCTCGTTAACACAGGTTGGAACGGTACAGGCAAGCGTATCTCTATCAAGGATACACGCGGTATCATCGATGCTATCCTCGATGGCTCTATCGATACAGCTCCTACAAAGGTTATCCCACACTTCGACTTCGTTGTTCCTACAGCGTTGCCAGGTGTTGACCCTGCAATCCTTGACCCACGCGACACTTATGCTGACGCATCACAGTGGGAGGAGAAGGCTGTTGACTTGGCAGGCCGCTTCATCAAGAACTTTACAAAGTATACCGGCAATGAGGCTGGCAAGGCTCTCGTTGCAGCAGGTCCAAAGCTCTGATAGGGTTCCTTGAATCTTGTATAATGGGGCAGCCGGTAAATCCGGCTGCCCCTTTTTTCGATGTCTCAGGTTGCGGCTTTGGGTGTCTTTGCTGCTCCTGTCTTTATTTCAATGTGAGAAGGTTCGAGCCGATGCAGATGCTTCTTCTGTTGGATGGTAGCGTCTTGGCCTTATGGGCAATCTTGCAATCGTGTTATGGACTCTGTGGCTACCTCTATGTCTGCTTTCTGTAAATGGAATAAATATTCCGTTTTTATTCTATGAAGAAAAGGGGGCAGGGTGAGTAAGCTTTTCATACCGCATAATATAGGTGATTATTATCTAAAAAGCAAGTAAAACGCATATAATTTTATCTTGTATGACCGCTCAAAATCAATTTTCTTTAAAACAAAATTTTTGGTGTTATATAGAATTATTCTAAATAGTGCCTGCTGAAAAGCAATCTCATTGAATAGGTCTCGGACAGCCCCTCAGAGAGCCAGAAATGCGCATTTTATGGGGATGCCAAACATGCGAAATTGTCTTTTGAGTCTTTTTAAAGTGTTGATTTTCAGTGTCTAAAAATAAAAACGCAAAATAGCAACTTATCCATTTCGTGTTTTTTTAAGTAGCTGATATACAATGTATTATTTTTGAAGGGATTTCATGCGATATTTCTTGACTTGCATTTTCATTTTTATTTGAAGATATTTGCAAAGGAAATGGTGATATCAAGAGGCCTTAATCAATAAGCCTCTTTTTATTTGCCTCAATAATTATTACGCAATTATACAATGAACTCGAACCTTACAGCAAAATGGAACAGATGCCTTGATATTATCCGTGACAATGTATCGGAGGCAACTTTTACAACATGGTTTGCCGATATCACCCCGCTCAAGTACGAGGGCAATATCTTGACCATCCAGGTGAAGAGTAACTTTGTATACGAGTTTCTTGAGGGAAATTATGTAGACTTGCTACGTACCACTCTCTTTAAGGTGATGGGTAACGGGACGCAGTTGATGTACAGCATACTTACAGATAAGGACAATAATCTAAGTATGGAGGTCGGTGCCGATGGCTATAATGTTAAGGCTGACGGTAGCGGCAACAGTGGCAACAATGCTCCAAAAGCAATGCAAGAAACCGTACAGGAACTTGATTCAATGCTCATTAACCGTTACACATTCGACAATTATGTGGAGGGTATAAGCAATAGACTTTCGCGTTCAGTTGCTATAAGTGTTGCCGATAAGCCTGGTAGGGCGTTTAACCCTTTGTTTATACACGGCTCTTCGGGTGTGGGCAAGACTCACCTTGTCAATGCTGTCGGCGTGAGGATTAAGGAGCTGCATCCGCAATTGCGCGTCCTGTATGTTTCTGCACACCTGTTCCAGGTGCAGTATACTGATTCTATCCTCCAGAAGAATTTCAATGATTTCATGAGGTTCTATCAGAGTATTGATGTCCTTATTATTGATGATATCCAGGAATTTGCGGGTTTGCAGAAGACGCAGAATGCGTTCTTCCATATATTCAATCATCTGCATTTGAATGGTAAGCAACTGATTATGACATCTGACCGTTCGCCTGCGCAGTTGCAGGGGATGGAGGAGCGTCTGATAACGCGTTTCAAATGGGGCATGACAGCCGAGATAGAGAAGCCTGATTACGAACTTCGTAAGAATATTCTTCGTAATAAGATTTATCGTGATGGACTGAATTTCCCCGAGGAAGTGATTTCTTATATTGCCGAGAATGTCAATGCCAGTATCAGGGATCTTGAAGGAATCGTTGTTTCCATAATGGCGCATTCTACAATCAATAATGCTGATATTGATGTCAGTCTTGCACGTAGAATAGTAGGTGATTTTTCCAATTACGAAAAGAAGACTATTACAATTGAAGAGATTGTAAAGACGGTCTCGGACTACTATGGTGTTGAGGTCAGTGCAATCAATACCCGTTCTCGCAAGCGTGAGGTCGTGTTGGTGCGTCAGGTGTCAATGTTCCTAGCCAAGAAACATCTTGACATGTCTACGTCGAAAATCGGTTCATATATAGGTAACAGGGATCATGCAACGGTTCTCCATGCTTGCAAGACTGTAACAAATCTTGCTGAAACAGACAAGCAGTTCCGATGCGAGCTCAATGAGATTGATCTCAAGTTGCAGAGTGCATAAAATGTCGGATTCATAACAATTTTCATTATATATAAACATGGCATGGACACAATTTGTGTCCATGCCATGTTTATATATAATGAATGCTGTCGGTCCTTGTTTTAGGAAGTTTGCCGGTTTGATTTCAAAAGTGTGAAGAGTTGACAGGAAATACAACATGTATGTTGACATAATTTATATTTTTGGAAACTTTTTTCACGAATCGAAAATATATATACTTGATTATCAATGAGTAAATTTTGATTTTGGAAAACTTTGTAAACAGTTGATAAGTTGTGGTGTATTTATTTGGTAAATATTGATTAAGATTATAAATTTGTGAAACTGTTCGGGAAAACAATTCATGTAAGAAATAATATAATAATCATAACTAAAAGTGGAAAAGAAAACTTATACCTACGAAGAATCGTTTAAGGGAGCACTTGAGTATTTCGACGGCGATGAGCTTGCGGCCCGTGTATGGGTAAACAAATATGCTGTAAAGGATTCGTTCGGCAAAATTTACGAGAAAAGTCCCGAAGAGATGCATTGGCGTATCGCCAATGAGATTGCCCGTGTTGAGGCAAAATATAATAACCCGATGAGCGTGCAGGAGGTTTTTGACCTGCTCGACCATTTTAGATATATCGTTCCTTCGGGTAGCCCGATGACAGGTATCGGCAATGATTTTCAGATTGCATCATTGTCTAACTGTTTCGTTATCGGAATGGAAGGTAAGGCCGACTCGTACGGTGGTATTATTCGTATTGATGAGGAACAGGTGCAGCTGATGAAGCGTCGTGGCGGTGTAGGACACGACCTCTCGCACATCCGCCCCATGGGTTCGCCTGTGAAGAACTCTGCACTTACTTCTACCGGATTGGTGCCTTTTATGGAACGCTACTCGAACTCGACACGTGAAGTGGCACAGGACGGCCGTCGAGGCGCCCTCATGCTCAGCGTATCGATCAAGCACCCCGATGCAGAGGCATTCATCGATGCGAAGATGACAGAAGGTAAGGTTACAGGTGCAAACGTATCGGTAAAGATTGATGACGAGTTTATGAAGGCGGTGACAGAGCAGAAGGCTTACACGCAGCAGTACCCCATCAATGCAGAAAACCCAATCTACAGCAAGGAGATCAACGCCAACCAGTTGTGGAACAAGATTATCCACAATGCATGGAAATCGGCTGAGCCGGGCGTACTGTTCTGGGACACTATCCAGCGCGAGTCCATACCTGACTGCTATGCGGACCTCGGCTTCGAGACAGTATCGACAAACCCTTGCGGTGAAATCCCTCTATGTCCATACGACTCTTGCCGTTTGATAGCTATAAATCTGTACTCTTATGTTGTAAATCCTTTTACCCCAGAGGCTCATTTCGATTTTGAGCTCTTCAAGGAGCACACAGCCAAGGCACAGCGCATAATGGACGACATCATCGACCTTGAACTTGAGAAGATAAAGGCTATTCAGGAGAAGGTTGATAGCGATCCGGAGAGCGATGAGGTGAAGGGTGCAGAAAGGAAGTTGTGGGAGAAGATTGCACGCAAGAGCAGCATGGGGCGTCGCACGGGTGTAGGTATTACAGCCGAGGGCGATATGCTTGCTGCCATGGGACTTAGATATGGTAGCAATGAAGCTATTGAGTTTTCAGAGGAGGTGCACAAGACTCTTGCACTTGCTGCATACGGCTCTTCTGTTAAACTTGCCGAGGAGCGAGGTGCTTTCGAGATATTCGATATCAAGCGCGAGGAGAACAATCCGTTCATCAACCGTCTTCGCGAGGCTGATCCCGGGTTGTACGAGAATATGAAGAAGCACGGTCGTCGTAATATTGCCTGTCTTACAATCGCACCCACCGGTACCGTAAGCATTATGACACAGACTACATCGGGCATTGAGCCGGTATTCATGCCCGTGTACAAGCGCCGCAGGAAGGTCAATCCCAACGACCCTGCAGTACATGTGGACTTCACAGACGAGAACGGTGACTCTTTTGAGGAATACGTTGTTTACCATCACAGATTTGTGGAGTGGATGAAGAAGAACGGCATTGACACCACAAAGAAGTACACACAAGCCGAGATCGATAGCCTTGTGGCACGCTCGCCATATGCTAAGGCCACATCAAACGACATAGACTGGCTGGCAAAGGTTGAGATGCAGGGACGCATCCAGAAGTGGGTGGACCACTCAATCAGCGTCACCATCAACCTCCCCAACAATGTGGACGAAAAGCTTGTGAACGACCTCTACGTTACGGCATGGAAGTGTGGTTGCAAGGGTTGTACAGTATATCGTGACGGTTCGCGTGCAGGAGTCCTTGTTTCAACAGACAGCAAGAAGGACAAGAAAGACGCAGAACCTGCAAAACCGGTAATAACAGAGGTGCGACCAACAGTACTCAAGGCCGATGTTGTACGTTTCCAGAACAACAAGGAGAAGTGGGTGGCATTCATCGGCTTGCTCGACGGTGAGCCGTACGAGATCTTTACAGGACAGCAGGACGACGAGGATGGCATTCCATTGCCAAAGAACGTGACACAAGGTATCATCATCAAGCATACCAACGAAGACGGTAGCAAACGATACGACTTCCAGTTCGAGAACAAGATAGGCTATAAGACCACTATCGAGGGATTATCCGAGAGATTCAACCCCGAGTTCTGGAACTATGCGAAACTTATCTCGGGCGTGTTGCGCTACAAGATGCCCATTGAACAGGTAATCAAGCTGATATCTTCTTTGGAACTTGCGTCGGACAACATCAACACATGGAAGAACGGCGTGGAGCGTGCTCTCAAACGTTACATAAAGGACGGCACCTCTACTGCTGAAAAGTGCCCTAACTGCAAACAGCCGCTTATCTTTGAGGAGGGCTGTCTGCACTGCCCCAGCTGCGGATATTCAAAGTGCGGTTGATCCATCTTAAAACTATATATACTTCACCGGCAAAGGGTCTTTCAAAAAGAGGCCCTTTGCCATTTTAAAAGAGAGCAATGCAGACAACAAATTATATAATCCAACTGGAAGGAGTGCACTTGTACGCATACCACGGGGTGCTTGAGCAGGAAAAGACGGTCGGAGCCTGGTTTACAATAGACCTTGAGATTGAGATTGCAGACCACAGTTGCCTTGAGAGCGACAATATTGATGGCACAGTGAGCTATGCCGATGTATATGACATTGTCCGCAAAGAAATGGAGACTCCCTCAAGGCTGCTCGAGAACGTATGCTACAGGATAAGCAAAGCGTTGTACGGGACATTCATGCAGATTGAAGGCATAACGATTACACTCACCAAAGACACTCCGCCGATGGGTGGTGACAGACTTGGTGCAGCAGTTACAATAAAGAGCAAAAGATAACCTATTGTTTACCGATATTTGAAAGCGCCTGGCGGGCTGCCTTCTGCTGGCTCTCACGTTTTGAGAAGCCGTCGCCCGTGCCATATACGATACCTTCGACAAGTGCCTCGCTCATGAAGAATACACCATCCTTGCGTACCTCTTCGAGCACTACCCGGAACTCGACACTCTTATGCTGTTTCTGGCCCCACTCTATAAGACGGCTCTTGTAGTTCTTGTCCGACTTTACAATCTGCTCAATATCACTCAAGCGGGAAAAGACCCTGTCGAGCAGAAACCTGCGGCACTGCGAGTAGCCTTTGTCAATATATATTGCACCTATCAACGCTTCCAGCGCATTACCATAGATGTAGTTGTTATGCTGTCGTTGGAGACCGCAGGAACTGATAAAGCGGTCAAGACCAATCTCCAGTGCCAGCTCGTTCAGACGCTCACGGCACACCAGATTGCTGCGTGATTTGGTGAGGAACCCCTCGCGTTCCTTCCTGAAATTTGAATAGAGGAAATCGGCCGTTACAGAACTGAGGACAGCATCACCCAGGAATTCGAGACGCTCATTGCAGCCCAGTTTACGCGAGCCTGATGCCGATGAGCTATGAGTCATCGCCATCTTGTAAAGACCGATATTATTGGGTACAAAGCCCAGAATCGAGTATAATAAAAGATAAGACTCCCTATCCTTACGGGATAGAAGCCTTATCTTATCCAGAATTCTTCTAAAGAACGTATTAGTCTTCAACTTTCTTAAATGCTATACTTGCGTTGTGTCCGCCAAAACCGAATGTGTTAGACAAAGCGACATTAACGGTTCTCTTCTGCGCCTTGTTGAACGTGAAATTCAAAGCATAATCAATCTCGGGGTCCTCGTCGCCCTCTTCATGATTGATTGTTGGCGGAACAATATCATTCTTAAGTGCAAGCACTGTCAACAGAGCCTCAAGCGCACCGGCAGCTCCAAGCAGGTGACCGGTCATCGACTTTGTCGAACTTATGTTGAGTTTATATGCGTGTTCTCCGAAAAGGCTCTTTATGGCCTTGGCCTCTGCTATGTCGCCTGCAGGTGTAGATGTTCCGTGAACATTTATGTAGTCTACGCTCTCAACAGGAAGACCGGCCTCATCAAGCGCCATCTTCATTACCCTCATGGCACCTTCACCCTCGGGATGAGGAGCTGTAATGTGGTATGCGTCGGCAGTAAGACCTGTGCCTGCAACCTCTGCATAAATCTTGGCGCCACGTGCAACAGCATGCTCATACTCCTCGAGGATAAGAGTGGCAGCACCTTCGGCCATCACAAAGCCGTCACGGCTCTTGCTGAACGGACGTGAAGCACCCTTTGGGTCATCGTTGCGTACAGACAAGGCGTGCATTGCATTGAAACCGCCCACTGCAGTAGGACATATCGCAGCCTCGGAACCACCAGCCACCATGACATCAGCCCTACCCAGACGAATCTGGTCAAAAGCATCAATCAAAGCGTTTGTAGAAGAGGCGCAAGCCGATGTTGTTACATAGTTAGGGCCTTTGAGACCATATTTTATTGATATGATACCTGCCGTCATATCGGAAATCATCTTGGTCAGGAGGAAGGGAGAGAAACGTGGACCATTCTCCTGGTTCAACGAGTATGCTCGCATCTCATCCTCAAGAGCGCCCAATCCTCCGATACCCTCACCGAAAATAACTCCAACACGATTGCAGTCTAACTTCTCAAAATCGATGCCGCTGTCGTTGATGGCCTCAACAGCCGATGCAAAAGCATAATGCGTGTCGACATCGACCTTTCTCATTTCACGGCGGTCCATCGTCGCAGTAGGGTCAAAATTCTTGACCTCACAGGCAAACTGGGTCTTGAAAAGGTAACTATCAAAATGAGTAATAGGTCCTGCACCACTTACACCATTAATAGCATTTTCCCAAACTTCGGGTACACTATTACCAATTGGCGAAACGGTTCCAAGACCTGTTACAACAACTCTTCTTTGTTTCATATAGAATTGTTAGGGGTGAGTAGGGAGGGTGCGAATTACTTGTTTGCAACCATCTCCTCTACGAACTTAACAGCGTCACCTACTGTTGCGATCTTCTCTGCGGCGTCCTCAGGGATTGAGATACCGAACTCGTCCTCGATCTCCATGATGAGCTCTACGCGGTCCAATGAGTCTGCGCTCAAATCGTTTGTGAAGTTAGCCTCTGGAGTAACCTCTGACTCTGAAACACCGAATTTCTCAACAATAATAGCCTTTACTCTTGATTCAATTTCTGACATAGTTGTATTTTTTTTGAAGATTGAAAATTTGTTTGCTACAAAAGTATGATGAAAATTTATAATAGCAAAGAAAGAAAAGAAAAAAATCGCTTAAAAATTGCACAAATGCTCGTTTTTTGTGCAAATATAGTCCTTTAAATACGCTATTTTAACATTTTATCACACTTTAGATGTATTTTATATGCAGATGGTTCACGTCGCAGGTGGTAATTGTTCCTCTGTTCCTCGAATGATTCGGGATGATCTTTCAGTACATGGGAATCACTGTGCGGCTTGTATATCTCAAGCATGGCATCGGCGAATGTAGATGCGACAATCATTGAAGGCACGGGTGCCGGCAACTGGGGCAAGGGAAGCTCACCTTCGTAGCCGGAAAATGACGCGAAGGCCATGAGTACAAGAGCTGTGGCATTTAGTTTTCCCTCGGCTGAATAACCTGCTATATGTGGAGTCGCTATATATACCTTATTTAAAAGAGACAATGAAAGGTCGGGCTCGCCCTCCCACACATCAAGTACCGCATCGGGCAGAGTGCCGTTCTCCAAGGCAACCAGCAGTGCCTTATTGTCAACAACCGGACCGCGTGAGGCGTTTATAAGCAGACGGCATCTCTTCAATGATGCAAAGAATGCTTCGTCTGCAAGGTGATAGCTGGGGTATTGTCCGTCACGCTTTAGGGTGGGGTGGAACGTGATTATATCGCACCTCTCTGCAATCTCCGCCAGAGAAACGAAAGCATCACCGTCCTCCTTCTCCTGACGGGGAGGGTCATTGCGGTAAACTCTCATCCCGGCCTCCTCGGCCCATGTTGCTACACGGGAGCCGATCTCGCCCACACCGACGATGCCCAGTGAAAGCCCTTCGACAGGGCAACAGCGTTCCTTGGACCATGTATATATCACTGACTGGACATACTGCAACACCGCCCCGGCATTGCACCCGGCGGCGCTTGTCCAGCGGATGCCGTTCTCTGCACAGTAAACAGTATCTATGTGGTCATAACCGATGGTTGCAGTACCTATGAAACGTACCTTGCTGTCACGCAGCAGAGCCTCGTTGCAATGCGTGCGTGTGCGCACAAAAAGCGCATCGGCATCAACCACGTCATCTGCACATATTTTCAAACCGGGCAAAGCCACCACAGAATGCCCCATAGCCTCAAGCGCCTCGCGCAGGAAAGGTATCTTTTCGTCGATTACAGCCTTCATATTCCAGTTCTTTTGAATCAATCATTACAGGAACAAAACCACGCAAACCGGTGCAAGTGCGTGCTTTCGCGCAAATATAGTGACAAACGAGCGAGAAATACGAAGCTTGCTTCAGTATTTTTTACAGCGAGTGCAGTCTATATTCGAGTTTTATCTCAAATATAGTGACAAACGAGCGAGATAAGCAAAGTTTACTTTGACATTTCACTGCGAGTGCAGGCTATGTTCGCGGTTTACCGCAAATATAGTAACAAATGAGCGAGAAATACGAAGCTTGCTTCAGTATTTTTTACAGCGACGACGCGTAATAAGCGTTGTTTGCGACGACTGCTACTTTAGTAGCACCAAGGAGTGCGGCTTGCCGCCCCAAAGAAAATATTCGAGTTTTATCTCAAATATAACGAGTTTTCAGCTAAACTTTTGCCAATATCGCAAACTTTCGTTAGTTTTGTATCAAAGAATCTAAACCCTATTGATATGAAGAGCTTTACAGATATGAGTTGGCCAATCTTCAACGAAGCGATTGCTGACTACCACAAGACAGACAATGTGGACACACCTATAAACAATCCATACCCCGTAAAAAGTATCGAGTATTATCTTTATCTCAAGTGTTGGATTGACACAGTGCAGTGGCACTTCGAGGATATCATACGCGACCCGAACATAGACCCGGTCGAGGCACTTACACTCAAACGCCGCATCGACAAGTCGAACCAGGACCGCACCGACCTTGTAGAGCTTATCGACAGCTATTTCCTTGATACATACAAGGATGTAACCCCTGCCGCTGATGCCACAATCAACACGGAGAGCCCCGCTTGGGCCGTTGACCGTTACTCAATACTCTCGCTCAAGATATATCACATGCAGGAGGAGGTCAACCGTACCGACGTTGATGCCGAGCACAAGGCAAAGTGCCAGGCAAAGCTCGACGTGCTCAACGAGCAGTACAAGGACATGACCACATCAATCGGCCAGTTGCTTGACGACATTGCCGCAGGACGCAAGTACATGAAGGTATACCGCCAGATGAAGATGTATAACGACCCTGCTCTCAACCCTGTTCTTTATGGAGCTAAGAAATAAAAACGGACGCACCGTCCTGATAACACGATTCTCGGCTGTAGGCGATATAGCAATGACAATCCCATTGCTATACTCGCTGAGCGAGAGCTATCCCGAACACCGCTTCGTCCTTGTGAGTCGCGAGAGGTTCGGGCAATTTTTCATCAACAAGCCCGCAAACCTTGACTTCGTGGGCGTAAACCTCAATGACTACAAAGGTTTTTTAGGATTGATAAGCCTCTACAGGGAACTCAAGAATAGAATTGCGCCCGACAGTTTTGCCGACCTGCATGGAGTGCTGCGTACAAAGGTGCTGCGCACACTGTTCAGCCTTTTCAGCGGCACAAGATGCGAGCATATCGATAAAGGGCGCAAAGAGAAGAAAGCTCTCACACGCAAAGAAAACAAATGTCGTGAGCAGCTCACAAGCACCTTCGAACGTTACAGGGAGGTATTCACACGCTTGGGGTTACCTTTTGAGCCAAAATTCACATCACTGTTCAAAGAGGGTAAAGGCGATATTTCCGAGTTCTACGCGTTTCTGCCGCAGAAAGGTAGCGACAAGTGGGTCGGAATAGCTCCGTTCGCACGCCATAAAGGTAAAATATACCCTATTGAGAAGATGGAGAAGGTTGTTGAATTGCTGACCGCCGATGAAAAAACGAAGGTCATCTGCTTTGGCAACGGTCCAGAGGAGGAAGCTGTTGTAAACGCATGGTGCGCCAAGTACCCCGGCGTGATATCATTCCTCGGCCGCACAAATTTCAACGGAGAGTTGAGGCTCATCAGCCATCTTGACGCTATGGTGTGCATGGACTCTGCCAACATGCACATGGCATCACTCGTGGGAACCCCTGCAATATCCATCTGGGGTGCAACATCACCGCTCGCAGGTTTCCTTGGCTGGAACCAGAGCAGAGAGGATTGCATTGAGTTGCCGCTCGACTGCCGCCCCTGCTCGATATTCGGCAACAAACCCTGCCTGTACGGCGACTACCGCTGCATGGACATCGCCCCCGAAGTGGTGGCAAGGAGAATAGCAGAGAGAATCAAGTAAGAGTTCCATAATTAACGAGACAGGGCGACCGAAGTCGCCCTGTCTCGTTAATTATGGCAGATCAATGTCAATCCACGAAAATCCTTGCCAGGTAATCGTAATGCTCGCCGTCAATGCACTTCTCGCACTGGAAGCCATGCTCCTCGGCATACATCTTCAGCGTCTCGAAGTCAATGTAGAGCCAGTCGAACGGCTCACCCGTCACACCCTTATAGCGCATCTTGTAGTCAATCTCACCATAATAACCTGCAGCAAGGTTTATATCCATGGAGCCGTCGTCATTCATAAAGATATATTTTATATCCGACGAGTCAAGCAGCACCTGGCCGCCCGGGGCAAGCAGCCTCTTCACTGCACGGAAGAACTCACCCAGACGCTCGACCTTGCCCACAATGCCAATTCCGTTCATCGCCATGAGAATGGTGTCAAACTTTTCGGTAAAGGTATCGTCAAAGAAGTTGATGTTACGCGCATTGATGCCACGCTCCTTCATAACCTCAATCGACAGCTCCGATATATCGATAGCCACCACGTCAAGCCCGCGCTCCATGAGCACCGCACTGTGGCATCCCGAGCCGGCACCCACGTCCAACACCCTGCCACGGCACAGCCTTATGGCCTCCTGCTCCTGCGGTGGCATCTCCTCAAAGCTGCGGAAGAGCGTGGGCACAGGTATTTCATCCTCATAGAACATTGACGAGAACACCCTGAGCCTGGCAGCCTTGCCGGTGCGGTAATAATCGGAGATAGCCCTGCCCATAGGGTCCTTCTCCTTGCTTGTAGTTCTGTTATCCATAATACATTATTCTATTGGCGGCGCAATGCCCGGTTATCACTTGCGTTCCAGCTCCTGCAACTCCTCCATTTTCTTTGCAGCGAGGAACTCGTATACACCGCACAGATGCTCCTTGACCTTGCCGTGACCGAACTCATACACCTTGGTTACAAGGCCGTCGAGGAAGTCACGGTCGTGGCTCACGCATATTAGCGTACCGTCAAAATCCTGCAATGCCTGTTTCAGGATATCCTTTGTCTTGAGGTCGAGGTGGTTCGTAGGCTCGTCGAGGATAAGCAGGTTCACCGGTTCCAGCAACAGTTTCATCAGCGCCAGACGTGTACGCTCGCCACCCGACAGCACCTTCACCTTCTTTGAGCTTGCCTCACCGCCGAACATGAACGCACCCAGCAAGTCACGTATCTTATTACGTATCTCACCCTTTGCCACGTCGTCGATAGTCTGGAACACAGTCAGCTCCTCGTCAAGCAACGAAGCCTGGTTCTGCGCAAAATAACCTATCTGCACATTGTGTCCCAACTGCAGTGAACCTTCGTGCTCAAGTTCCTTCATTATACATTTCACAAGAGTTGACTTACCCTCACCGTTGCGGCCCACAAAGGCTACCTTATCGCCTCGTTCAATGGTGAGCGTAGCACCCGAGAACACCCTCTTCCCGTCGAATGCCTTGCCCACACCGTCCATTATTACCGGATATTGTCCCGAGCGTGGCGACGGCGGGAACTTGAGACGCAGAGCAGATGTGTCCTCCTCGTCAACCTCGATGATTTCAAGCTTCTCAAGCATCTTGACACGGCTCTGCACCTGCAGAGTCTTCGAATATGTACCCTTGAAGCGTTCGATGAAATCCTTTGTCTCCTGAATCATCTTCTGCTGCTCCTCGTACTGCTTCATCTGCTGCTGACGGCGCTCGGCACGCAGCACAAGATACTGCGAGTAGTTCACCTTGTAATCATAGATGCGACCCATAGTAACCTCAATGGTGCGTGTAGTGATGTTGTCCACAAACTTGCGGTCGTGGCTTATCACAACCACCGCCTTGCCGTTGTTGATGAGGAACTCCTCGAGCCAGCCGATAGACTCGATGTCAAGGTGGTTAGTAGGCTCGTCCAGCAGCAGCACGTCAGGATTGCGCAGAAGCATCTTCGCCAGCTCTATACGCATGCGCCAGCCACCGCTGAACTCACTCGTCTGACGGTTGAAATCCTTGCGCTCAAAGCCAAGGCCAAGAAGAGTCTTCTCCACATCCTCTTCAAAGTGAGTCATGTCAATGGCATAGAACTTCTCGCTCTTTGTAGCCACCTCCTCAATGAGCGACATATACTCGTCGCTCTCGTAGTCGGTGCGTGTGGCAAGCTCGTTGTTCAAGCGGTCAAGCTCTGCCTCCATCTCATACAAGTGCGCAAAGGCCTGCGACGCCTCCTCGAACACCGTGCGCCCGTCCTCCGTCATAAGATGCTGCGGCAGATAGGCAATCACCGTATCCTTCGGCGCCGACACCGCACCACGCGTAGCATTACGCACACCCGCAAGAATCTTCAGCAGCGTACTCTTGCCCGCACCGTTCTTGCCCATCAGCGCAATACGGTCCTTCTCGTTTATCACAAACGACACATCGCTGAAGAGCGTCGTACCGCCAAACTCAACTGTCAATCCGTCAACAGATACCATATATTGTTATACCGTTAATAAATCTTTGATTAAAATTCTAACTAGGATAATGTTCTCCCGGCTTGAACCGTGGACATAAGCAAAGGCAACGCCCGTTTTAGCCTTAAAAAAAATGATGGCAAAAAGCTTTTTGCCATCATCTGAAATGTGTCGGAATGAGGCGACTCGAACGCCCGACCCCTACGTCCCGAACGTAGTGCGCTACCAACTGC
>CALCEC010000063.1 GCA_937900095.1 uncultured Bacteroidales bacterium
TAAGGGTAAAACCGAACTTGGAATAAGATATTTCGGCCTAAAAAGAATTATATAACTACAATATTACCCACACTAAATTTCTACTGAGCCCACATTTTGGGTCAAGCCCCTATTGTTGGAGGCCTTCTTTGACCGTTCAAGACATACGGCGACATGGTTCACTCTGCATGAAGTGAACCATGTCGCCACACAAAAACCTTTCACTCTCCCGTCATCAACGCCCTTATGCTGTCGCGCAGAGCCGGTGTATCAACAGGAGAACTGTTATTGAATGCGATTACAAAATTATCGGCAAGAATCTCCTCCGGGTTTATCACATACATTGTATTATGACCTACCTTTTCGAAGAAGTCATCTATATCATCATATGAGTATATTACCGTTGCCCCATCCTCTTGAACAGGTTTCATGTTATCGTCGTACGGGATAAAGCCAATCTCGATATAGTTAAAGAGGCTACCGGTATCGTATGGTCTTTTGGCATATATGAGCATAGCACATTTCTTCGGTGCACCATTCACCGTGAACGTCGCGTAGCTGTCGTAACGGCCGACATCAGGATTGCTTATACGCATATCCTTGAGGTCGGCAGGATATTCCAGCTCCTCATCTGTTACAGTAAACCCGATTGTAGAGTACATGGCACGCTTGAAGCCAATGCTGTTGCGTGTGAGCACATGGAACAGCTCGTGCAAAAGCAGCTTACGACGAAAGAGGTCGTCCATATCTGTTGTGAACTTGTCGCTGAGAGCAATCCAGTTGCTGCGTGTATAGCCGGCAGCTCCGCCCTCGTCATCCATCGTGGATTTCACAAGCACAATCTCCTTGGGCAAGGGCAGATCGAAGTTGTATTTGCGTATAGTGTCGTTCAGGCTCTTTACGATTGCATCTATCACTGCCGCGTCATCACTGTTCCACTCACGCACGCCGTCGAGCATCATTGCATCAAGTTCCTCCACTGTCCCATCGGGATTCTGCAGGCGCGACATTATATCGAACGGACTGCGGCCACGAGTGTAGCTGTCCTCGGCGGCCATAAGACTCTTTGCCTCGTCAATGGTTGCCAGGCGTACGCATATAGTATCGGAAAACTCCGGTTCTACAACCGACATTCTCGTACCGCAGGCACAAAGAGCTATTGTACACAGCAGCATGAGCATATTCTTCTTTATCATTTTTCTCATATCGTGTTCTAATGGTTTTCGGCTGCAAAGATACCCAACATTTGTTTAACGGCAACATTACCTTGCTCAAAAATCACGGCCACCAGAAGGATGGGGCTGGCTGATGGAGCAAGGATTCAGAATAATCGGGACAAATTACCCAAGGGAGCTTATCCGATATCTGAAATCAGAGAACTGGCACTGAAAAGTCTGCAACAATCCAAGCAATATACTTTACTTCTCATTGGTCTCCTGCACCCTGGCCATTACCCTTAGCCAGTTGCCACCCCATATTTTCTCGATATCACATTCACTGTAACCACGACGCAGCAGTTCCCTTGTAACGTTCTTCAGTTGCGAAGCATCGGCACAGCCAATCACAGTACCGTCACCGTCAAAGTCAGTTCCTATACCTACATGGTCAATGCCTGCCACCGCTATCGCGTGCTCAAGATGACAGATGAAATCGGCAAGTGCGGCCTCGCCCTCCTTGCACAGGAAACCGCTATACATTGTAACCTGAACCACACCGTCCTTTGCCGCAATAGCCTTCAGTTGCTCGTCTGTAAGGTTACGCGGATGGTCGCACAGAGCCCTGCACGAAGAGTGTGAGCACACAACAGGTTGCATACTGTACTCAAGGACATCGTAGAATGTTGACTCTGCCGCATGAGACAGGTCAATGAGCATTCCCACCCTGTTCATCTCCCTGACGACCTCCTTACCGAAGGGACTCAAACCTCCGTGCTCTCCCACACCACGCGCCGAGTCGCAGATATCATTGTCGCCATTATGACAGAGGGTCATATATACAACACCCTTGCTCCGGAAACGCTCAACAAGGGAGAGGTTCTTGCCTATTGCGTAGCCATTCTCAATACCGCGCATAATGACCTTTTTACCGCTCTTTTTATGTTCTGCAAGTTCCTTGGGATTATCGCACAGAGCTACATAGCTTGAATTTAGTTCCACCCTGTCAGCTATTCCTTGAAGCAGTTCCTCGGCCATGGCAGTCGCTGCCGTAAGCGACGCCTCATCACGCGCTCCTTGCGGGATATATGCCACCATGGTGGAGACATCAAGCAGGCCCTCGCGCATCTTGTGAAGGTCGACCAGTGCAACATTGCTGCGCTCCTCAAGCCTGTACCCCTTGGCAAACAGCATGGGAGTATCGCAATGCGAGTCGACGGAGAGAATCCTTGCATGGAGTTCCTTGGTCTTACGGTAGAGCGACGCCTCATCCACCAACCACTTGAACAGCGGCATCATACAACGGTCTCCGTTCATTATGAACGATTCGGGATGCCACTGCACTCCTATGATTGAACGCCCGTCAACAGCCTCCATCCCCTCTATGACACCGTCAGGCGCCACGGCATTCACCACAAAACGCGGAGGCACGGCGCTCACCGACTGATGGTGGAAAGTATTCACCTCAACGTTGCCTGTTCCGAATATCCCAGAGAGCAGACTTCCCTCCAAAAGCGACACGGAGTGTGTTGCCACATGGCGTTCAAGCGGTTCCTGGTCATGTACAAGCAATTCAGTACCCATCCCGGCAGCCTGGTCCTGATAGACCTTTCCGCCCAGAGCCACGGCAAGAGTCTGCACGCCACGGCAGATACCGAGAATGGGCATAGAGCGGGCCTCGGCAAGCTGTGTCAACAGAATCTCCTGCTCATCGCGCTTTTGGTTTATGGAATGGAGCAGGTTATAATCAGGCTCCTCGTTCATATAACGGGGGTCGATATCAGCACCGCCTGTGAGCAGGAGCGCATCAATATGTTCCAATGTCTCGAGCAACGCGTCACGACAAGGATAAGGAGGTATTATCAGAGGGGTCGCACCTGCCTCAAGTACAGACGCGTAATAAGCTTCGGCAAGGGCCGCATTACCGTCACGGAAGTTGGCCGTTATGCCAACGACAGGACGCTCTTTCCACGAAGGATATGACTTATGCAGCGCTTCGAACTCCGCACGCACATCAAATTTATCGACACTCATGTCTGCAAATTTAAAAACACCCCGCACAATGGCCGTCAGGCATTGTTGTGCGGGGTAACCGGATTATTTCATATGGCAGAGATTACTCCACCGGCATATTACGTTTGATACTGTTGTCAAGAACAATCATCGTCTCGGTACTCACCACACCGGGAATGTCCTGCACGCGGCCGTTCAACAGCTGCATAAGATGCTCGTTATCATGCGAATACATCTTGGCAAGGATTGAGTAGGGGCCTGTGGTGTAACAGCACTCCACTACTTCGGGAATCTCTCGCAAGCGCTCCACCACCTCCTTGTACATCGAGCCGCGCTCAAGGCGTATACCGATGAAGGTACAGGTCTTGTAACCGAGGCGACGTACGTCAATTTCGTAACTTGAGCCTGAGATAATACCCATGTCAATCAGGTGCTGCACACGCAAGTGGATGGCCGCACGCGATACGCCGCACAACTCCGCCACATTACGGAACGGGATTCTGGCATCTTTAGATATGATGTTCAGAATCTTCATATCAAGCGTATCTATTTTACATTCAATGTTTTTCATTATATTCGTTAGTTTATAAGTTTTTCTTGGTCAGGAATGTCAGCAGGGAATTATTCCACGTCCAATATCTCAAGATCATACACAAGAGTACTGTATGGCGGGATCTTGCCTTTACCCTTTGCTCCATAAGCGAGTTCCCAAGGGATATATGCCATGCATTTTGTTCCGGCAGGAAGGAGTGTAAGCACCTCGGCAAGCCCCGGGACCTGCTCACTCACAGCAAGCGCCGCAGCCTCTCCACGGGATGAATCGAAAATAGCGCCATTGGGATAAGTTCCTTTGTATACGCATTTTACCACATCACCGTATCCGGCCTTTTTCCCGTCACCGGGCACAACAACCTTATACTGCACACCGCTCGGGAGTGTTACCACACCGGGACGTCCGGCATTCTCCTTGATGAACTGTTCGCTACGTGCACGGAAAACATGACGGTTATAATACTCTATGGCATAAGGAGTACTCATAACTGTGTTGTCGCCGGTGGCTGCCGCCACAACTCCCTCAAGAAAAAGTTTCTTGTCAACCGTCTTGTCATTATCATCAGGGAAAACTGCCTCGTTTGCTTTCTTAAGCATACCGGCAGCTTCCAAAGCAACGGCTACACCCTGCATGTACGCCTCGGACTCAGGAGAGTCGTCAAGCGGGAATGCCGTGCGCAAGCCACGCAGGAAATCATCAACCGTGGTGGAATCAATCCCATTCTCCATCATCATTGCCGGCAGGTCCTCCGACACGAGCATACTTACCGCGTATGATAGGGAATCGTCCACTGTATCAAGAACAATATTTCCCTTGCTGTTGGCGCAGCTATGCAGAGAGACGAGCCACCCGGCATAGATGAGTGCACCAAAAACCAATATCCTGACAACCCTTTTCATTGTATTATCAAAGAACCTTTATCAACTCGACATCAAACACAAGTGCGCTGTAAGGAGGAATCATCTCACCTGCGCCGTTCTCTCCGTATGCCATATTGTAAGGGATGTACAGACGCCATTTTGCACCCTCCTGCATAAGCTGGAGTGCCTCTACCCAACCCATTATTACCTGATTCACACCAAACACTGCAGGCTCGCCACGTTTGATTGAGCTGTCGAAAACTGTTCCATCGATGAGAGTTCCCTCATAGTGGCACTGCACACGGTCTGTAGCAGAAGGTTTCTTGCCGTTACCCTCGACGAGCACCTCATACTGCAAACCGCTCGGTAGAACAACAACACCCTCTTTCTTTGCATTCTCGGCAAGGAATTTCTCTCCGGCCTCCTTGTTTACCGCATAAGCCTCCTCGGCCAGTTTGCGGAAGTGTTCATTGACCACCTTCTGCGCCTCCATGTGTGTCATCCCGGTCTTGTTGCCGGCAAGGACATCACTCATACCCTTGACAAAGTCCTCTACGCTCATGTCCTTAACTCCCATCGAAAGCAGATTCTGGCCTATTCCCATTCCAAGGCCATAGCTGAATTTATCCATTATACTTCAATCTATTATGTTAATACTGTCATTTTGCTATTTTAATCAAGAGTTTATTCAAACAGCAAAACAAAGCGAAGATAATATATAATATTCGTAATACGCAACAAAATGACAGCTTTTTTAAACAAAAAAGACATTTTTTGTCATTTACCGACATACGGAAGCCCACTTTACTCTTTTAGCATTTTGTCAACTATACAATAAAGGATTAAATATTATTATATATAAAATATATTCCTCTGACAAGAAGCCGGACTCAATTAAATTGTCTACCTTTGCAGATAGGTATAAACAGACATTTATCAGATAAAAATCAAAAGAGAATGAATACAATAGTACTGATTGTAATACTGTTTTTTCTGGTAGCAGGTTTCATGTTGCTGAAGAAGTTCAGCAAGAACACCCCTGCAGTTGAGGAGCATCACGACCATGCACCTGTCGATGGTGTATGCTGCGGCAAGCACACCGTATGCGACAAGGGCTATGAAAGCCTCTACTTTGACGACGAGGAACTAGACCGCTTCAAAGGCAAGGAACAGGCAACATATACCGAAGAGGAGATAGAGGAGTTCAGACAGATACTGTACACAATGAAAACCGAAGAGATAGACCTTTGGGTACACTGTCTGCAGACACGAGGCATTGAGCTTCCATCGGAAGTAAAGGATGAGGTACTGCTGATGCTTCAGTAATCCAAACGATGTGGCACACATCAGCATCAATGCAATAAAAGACCCATTTTATAGTTATTATTATAATCAAAGACTCCATCGAGTGAAAAGAGCTTTCCCTTACATACTTGTCCTGTTTGCCCTGATAGGCATCACAGGCTGTGCAAGCCGCAAGAAGAATACGGCGTCCACACGTATGTACCACGCATTCTCGGCACGTTACAACACATTCTACAACGGCAACAAGGCATATAACGACGGCCTCAACGCACAGTCCGAAGGGCACAAGGACAACTACCTTGAACAGCTCCCGTTACTGACAATAAGCAATAAGGAGACACAGGGACTGGGCAAAGGCAATTACGACAAGGCAATAGAGAAATCCCAGAAGGCAATAAAGAACCACTCGATCAAGAGAAAGCCCAAGAAACCTTCCGGAAAGAAACTGTCACAGAAGGAGAGACTGTTCTATGCACAGAAGGAGTTCAACCCATTCCTGTGGCGTGCATGGTTCCTGATGGGCAACTCCCAAATGCAGAAAGGCGAATTCACCGAGGCTGCAAGTACATATATCTACATCACCAGACTTTATGAGAACGACCACGACATTGTTGCACAGGCCCGAATCAACCTTGCAAAATGCTATACTGAACTGGAGTGGCTGTACGAAGCCGAGGAGATTCTTCAGCGCACACAACGCGATACGGTACCGGCCGATCTCAAAGCCGAGTTCGCGCACGCCAAAGGCAACCTCCTGCTCAAACAGCAGAGATACGGAGAGGCTATACCCTACATACAGAGTGGACTCAAACGCAGCGGCATCACTAACCTTGACAAAGCACGCGAATACTACCTGCTGGGACAGTTATACGCACTGACAGGAGACAAGAAGGCTGCCTACAAGCATTTCGGAAAGACAATATCCAAGAACCCTCCGTACGAGCTTGAATTCAACGCACGCATACGCCAGACAGAGACGGCCACCGACGAGAACCACAAGAAAATCCTGCGTAAGCTCAAAAGAATGGCAAAGTCCTCAAAGAATGAGAGCTATCTGCCCCTGATATATTACGCGATAGGCAACATCCACATAAGCCGCAAGGACACCCTTGAAGCCGTAAAGGCATACGAGACAGGAGTTGCCGAAGGGACGGAAGGCGGATACGGCACAGGCATGATGCACCTGGCACTTGCAGAGATCTATTGGGAAAAGGAAAGATTCTCCAAGGCAAATGAAAACTACAGCAAAGCCATCCCGATGCTAAACGAAAATACCGAGGGTTACGAGGTGGCAAAGTTCCGCAGCGAAAGACTCGGGGAAGCGATAGGACACACCGACATTGTAGAACAGCAGGGACTCTATCTTTATTTGAGCACACTGCAGCCGGAGGAGCGTGACCCAATAATAGACGGGCTTGTCGAAAAAGCCAAATTCTTCGAGAAGCTACGCAAGAAAGAAGAGAAGATAAAAGAGAAAGAGGCTGACGGCAGTATGCTTGAGAAAGCCGGCACTCTTGCCGACATGACAATAACCGACCCGTTGGAGAAACAAATGTGGTATTTCTACAACAAGAAGCTTGTATCCCAAGGCATAAGCGCCTTCAGGCAACAATGGGGCGACAGGAAGCTGAAAGACTACTGGCGTTTCAGCAATGAGATTTCATTGCCCGTGGGCAATGACACGATTCCGCAGGACAGTACATTGCAGGATATCGCTTTGACAGACAGCACTATGCTTGCTGCCAACGACACCCTTCAGCCTACAGAGCAAAAGCTGGATAAGGATTCACTCTCCACTGACCCCACAACGCGCGAATACTACATACAGCAGATACCGCAGAGCGATGAAGAGAAAGAGAAGATACACGCAGCATTGCGCAACGCCCTCTTTGAGTCGGGTGTAATATTCAAGGACAAGATCAACGACAAGAAGATGACAATAAAGAACCTTGAAAGGATTGTCAATGAATACCCCGAGTTCGAGCGCATGGCCGACACATATTTCCACCTTTTCATGGCCTGTTCAAGGTGGGACGAGCCCGAGAAGGCCCAGCACTACAAAGACCTGCTTGTCCTCAACTACCCTGACAGCACGGTCACAAAGATGATTCTGCGCCCGGACTTCTTCGAGACCAATGCCACACGAAAGCACAAGGAGGATTCGATATATGTCAAGGCATACGAGCACTATCTGGGAGGAGAGTACAGTCTTGTAGAGATGGAGAACGAGTATACGGCCAAGAAATACCCCAAGGGAAGCCACCGTGCACGTTTCATGTTCATCGATGCCATGTCAAAGCTGTACAGCGGCAAGCAGAATGAAGCACTGAAGGCGTTAGGCGAGATTGTGGGCTACTTCCCCAATGACAGCATCAGCGCAATGGCAAAGGAGATTTCGACCGGAATAAAAGAAGGACGTCTGTTGCAGAGCGGCATATCCACATCAATATGGGACCGCAAGGCCGACGGCACCATCAGGAGCGAGAACGAGGCATTGCCTCCATTCGTGGCAGAGCGCAACGAGCCATACTATTTTGTCCTTGCATTCCCCAATGACTCACTTGACGAGAAACGCCTGCTCTTTGAAATGGCACGCTACAACTTCTCAAAGTACATGGTGCGCAACTTCGAGATGACTTTCGAGCGCCAGGCCGAGATAACACTGTTCGAGGTCAAGGAGTTCCTGAACTTCGACGAGGCATTCGTATACCGCAAGAGACTATACGAGAACGGAGAGACAGCAAAGTTGCTCGAAGGTATAAACTCATTTATAATATCAAAAACCAACCTTGGCTTGTTATTACAGTATTACACCTTCGGTGACTACCGGAAATTCTACGAAGAAAATTTCATGGCAATACCCGAACCGGAGATTGACGGATATACTCTTGATGAACCTGACTACGGAAACCGGAGCGAGGAGAAGAAAGAGAACGAGAAGAAAGAGGATGATGACAAGAATAGCCGTAAATCAAAAAAGAAGGTTATCAAAAAAGAGAGACCCACAGCAGGAACAGTTAACGAATAATAGCGCTTATGGCATACAAGTTATTATGGGCAGACGATGAGATGGAGCTCCTGAATGCCCACATAATATTTCTACAGAACAAAGGGTACGAAGTCACGAAGGTGACAAACGGCCCCGATGCCATTGAGGCATGCAAGGAGGAGGCGTTTGACCTCATCCTGCTTGATGAGAACATGCCCGGACTTACCGGTCTCGAGACATTGACAAGAATCAAACAGCTGCACCCTGCAACCCCTGTGGTAATGGTCACAAAGAGTGAAGAAGAGGATATCATGGAGCAGGCCATAGGCTCAAAGATCGCCGATTACCTCATCAAGCCCGTCAATCCCAACCAGATTCTGCTGACGCTCAAAAAGAACATCCACAGCAAGGAGATTGTAGCAGAGAAGGCAAACAGCGCCTACCAGCAGAACTTCGGGAAACTGGCTATGCAGATATCCGATGCACGCAGCATCGAGGAGTGGCAAGAGGTATACCGGACAATCGTATACTGGGAGTTGCAGCTTGAGAGCGCAGATAGACAGATGCACGATATGCTAAAGTCGCAGAAGGAGGATGCCAACAACATGTTCGGGCGCTTCATCAAGAAAAATTATATGGTGTGGATGGCTTCGCCACGTGAAGGACGCCCCGTAATGAGCGCCGACATTTTCCGCGAACACATTTTCCCGCTTCTTGACAAGGGTGAAAAGGTATTCTTCATAATCATCGACAATTTCCGATATGACCAGTGGCGTGTACTTGCCGAAGAAATAGGCAGCGACTTTGTCATTGACGAGCAACTGTACACCAGCATACTGCCCACAGCCACACAGTATGCCCGCAACGCAATCTTCTCGGGCCTGATGCCAAAACAGATTAAGGAGATGTTCCCCGACCTGTGGGTGGATGAAGAGGATGAGGAAGGCAAGAACCTGAACGAAGAGCAGCTCATAGCCACACAGATTGCGCGCTACCGCCGCAAGGACAGTTTCTCTTACGGCAAGGTGCTCACTTCCGTTGCAGCAGACAAATATATGGACTCTCTCAATAACCTGGCGAAGAACGACCTCAACGTGCTTGTGATAAACTTCATCGATATGCTGTCGCACGCACGCACCGAGTCGCTCATGGTACGCGAGCTTGCCGCCAACGAGGCTGCATACCGCTCCATAACGCTCTCGTGGCTGCGCCATTCGGCAATAAAGAGGCTGTTCCGTTATCTTGCCGACAGCAAATACACCGTAGTAATCACTACAGACCACGGAAGTATACAGGTTGATACACCTACCAAAGTCATCGGAGACAAGAATACCAACACCAACCTCCGCTACAAGCTGGGTAAGGCACTCAACTACAACAGCAAAGAAGTATTCGAAATAAAGGAGCCCGCAAAAGCATTCCTGCCGGCACCCAACCTGAGTACAAGTTACATTTTTGCAACAGGGAACAGCTTTTTTGCCTACCCCAACAACTACAACTACTACGTACAATATTACAAGGATACATTCCAGCACGGCGGTATCTCCATGGAGGAGATGCTTGTGCCACTCATCAAGTTAAGGCCAAAAGGAGTATGAAAGAACACACAATAAAGATAAAGGGACTCGAGGAGTACCCGCAGGCAGCACGCGAGTTCATCAAGTCGATGCAGGGAGCGCGCATCTTCGCTTTCTACGGCAAGATGGGCAGCGGAAAGACAACACTCATCAAAAGTATATGCGAGGAACTGGGTGTTGAGGATTCCATAAACTCACCCACCTTTGCCATAGTGAACGAGTACGAGGACAGGGAACAGCGCACCATCTTCCACTTTGACTTCTACCGCATAAAATCCCTTGAGGAAGTATACAACATGGGCTACGAGGAGTACGTCTACAGCGATGCAATCTGCTTCATGGAGTGGCCCGAGCTCATAGAAGAACTGTTGCCCGAGGAGACCACAAAGGTTTATATTGAGGAAAATGACAAGGGAGAGCGTGAAGTGAGGATTCTCTTCAACGAATAATTGATAAGCGATAACATAATATTAGGGAATATTTGTTAAATTCGCGACATACAAGCGGCATCACAGAGTGTACCGCAAGAAAACACAGACAATAAACTACACAAAGATATGAAGATTAACGCAAACTCATCGGGCACAAGAACCATAGAGGTCACCGAGGTTCAGTTGCAGATAATCAGGAAATATTCACTTCTTGACAGGTTGGCAAACAGCATGGGAATAATCGACGAGGATTCCCTCCATAAGCTGCGCCTCACGGTACGCTCGCTCATCGCGTCACAGGTAATGGGCTCTAACGAGTTGCTTGAACTATGCCTTGTCCTCTACCACGAGGATATGAAGGCACTGGGTCTGAACAACCTCGTGACCTGTTACAAGAACTGGTTGGCAGAACAGCTGGCAGCTGAGAACGAAGCCACAGCAGAGAATGAGTAACAGGAAAGTCACAGATTGGTTGCCCACCACACGCAAGGAGGCCGATTTGCGCGGTTGGAGCGAACTGGACGTCGTCATCTTCAGTGGCGACGCATACGTTGATCATCCCTCCTTTGGCGCCGCGGTGATAGGCCGTCTGCTCGAGGCCGAAGGGTTGAAGGTTGCAATCGTTCCGCAGCCGAACTGGCAGGACGACCTCAGGGACTTCAAGAAGATGGGACGCCCCAGGCTCTTCTTCGGAATATCGGCAGGTTGCATGGACTCCATGGTCAACAAATACACCGCAGCGAAGAGATTCCGCAGCGAGGATGCATACTCTCCCAACGGCAAGCACAGCATGCGCCCCGAGTATGCCACCACGGTATACTCCACAATCCTCAAAGAACTGTACCCCGACGTACCGGTCATAATAGGCGGCATTGAGGCATCAATGCGCCGCTTCACACACTACGACTACTGGCAGGACAGGCTAAAGAAGAGTATCCTCATCGACAGCCGTGCCGATATTCTTGTATACGGCATGGGAGAACAGCCCATCATAGCCATTGCTGACGCCATGAAAGAGCATTTGCAGGAAAGTGGCAAGGAGCACATGACAGCTGACAAGGCAAGAGAGATATGCCGTAGCATAAGACAGACAGGTTACCTTGTGAGAAAAGGGGAGATAACCATTGACAATGAGAGTGACAGGCCGCTTGCCTCTCACAGCGAGTGCCTCAAGAGCAAGGAGAAGCAAGCAGCGAATTTCCTCGCTATAGAGAAGGAGTCGAACAGAGTTAACGCAAAACGCCTGCTTCAAGAGTACGACGAGGGGGTTGTTGTGATAAACCCTCCGTTCCCGACCATGACCACCGAACAGCTTGACCATAGTTTTGACCTGCCCTACACACGCCTGCCCCACCCCAAATACAACGGCAAGCGCATACCTGCATACGACATGATAAAGCACTCGGTGAACATACACCGCGGGTGTTTCGGCGGGTGCGCGTTCTGTACAATATCGGCCCATCAGGGCAAATTCATAGTCAACCGCAGTCAGGAGAGCATACTCCGTGAGGTTGAGGAGATATCAAAGATGGACGATTTCAAAGGTTACCTGTCGGACCTTGGCGGCCCGTCGGCAAATATGTACATGATGAAAGGCAAGCGCAGCGAACTGTGTGCAAAGTGCTCGCGCCCCTCATGTATACAGCCCAAGATCTGTCCTAACCTCAATATTGACCACTCGGCACTGCTCGAACTCTACAGGAAGGTAGATGCCCTGCCACAGATAAAGAAGAGTTTCATAGGCAGTGGAGTGAGATATGACATGCTGCTTCATAAAACGGGCGACAGCGCACGTGACGCAGTCACAGCGGAGTATACCGAAGAACTTATAAGAAACCACGTCAGCGGCCGTCTGAAGGTGGCTCCGGAGCACACTAATGACACTGTCCTGAGGCTTATGCGCAAGCCACCTTTCAAGCAGTTCCATGAATTCAAAAGAATCTTCGACCGCATAAACAGCCGCGAGAACCTCAAGCAGCAGATAATACCCTACTTCATAAGCAGTCATCCCGGCAGCACACTTGAGAGCATGGCAGAGCTCGCGGCCGAGACACGCCTGCTCAACTTCCACCTTGAACAGGTGCAGGATTTTACCCCGACACCAATGACAATGGCAACAGAGATGTACTACACAGGAATAAACCCTGAAACAGGAGAGAAAGTATATGTGGCACACTCGATGAAAGACAAGGAAGCTCAAAGACGTTTCTTTTTCTGGTACAAGCCCGAGGAGCGCAAGCAGATAGCACAGATTCTGAAACGCATGCACCGCCCGGACCTGCTGAAAAAACTTGGAATGTGATTAATTACAACATCCCTACAGCAACATAAATGGAGAGAAGATCCATCTTCTCTCCATTTATGTTACACGAAAAACAGTCCCTGTTACAGCAAGGTCCGTACTCTATTACTCCTCAACCTCGAACTCATCCTTGCCTACACCGCACAAAGGACATACATAATCCTCGGGAAGGTCCTCAAATGCAACACCAGGCTCAATACCCTGCTCCGGATCACCAATCTCTGGGTCGTATACCCACTGACATACTGTACAAATATACTTTTTCATAATCTATGTTTTATTTGGTTAAACAATCGGCAGTGCAGAATGTTCAGGCTCCGCACCCGAAAGCTGACAGCCATGTGGACATGCAACCTAAAAGCTGCGCCCCTGCATCAACTTCCACTGCAAATATAATACATTATTTTTATATAAAAACAAATTGTATTAAATATTTCAATTTTGCAATCATTTTATTTTTGAAAGATACTCTTCTATAAGAATCCGCATCCCTTCTGACGCCCCCTTGCGTATTACAGTGACTCCTCCACGGCTTACATTCACTTCATTCGGGTCAATTAGAAATACCGGGACTTCGGGTGATACATAATTCAGCAGGCCGGCAGCAGGATACACATTGAGAGAGGTTCCTATAATCACAAAGGCATCTATGCCGCGCAATGCCAGGATTGCATCTTCTATCTTTGGGACAGCTTCTCCGAACCATACGATAAATGGACGTTTCTGAGAGCCGTCGGCTGCAAGGTCACCTATTTTCACGTTGACATTCTCTGACGTCAGCGTCTCGACATAAGCCTCGTTGTAAGGCTCGCGAGAGGAGCACACCTTCATGAGTTCGCCATGCAGATGAATTACGTTTGTTGAGCCTGCACGCTCGTGCAGGTTGTCCACATTCTGGGTTATAACCGTGACGTCAAAATCGCTCTCCAGTGATGCAACGAGCTCGTGCCCTTTGTTGGGAACAACCTCAAGAAGCTGCTGGCGGCGCCTGTTGTAGAAATCGAGCACAAGCTCCGGATTTGCACGATAACCCTCCGGAGTAGCAACCTGTTCTACAGGATATTCGTCCCACAGACCGCCACCACCGCGGAAAGTACTTATTCCACTCTCGGCACTCATACCCGCACCCGTAAGTATTGCTATTCTTTTCATAACATCATTTTTTACACATGAAAAACAAATGAGAGGACCTTGAGGCCCTCTCACTTGTTATATTATTGACTGATCACTCAACCTCTGATGGATTGAAATCCTCGGGAGTCTCCTCTACCTTACCGGGCTCTACAACCTCGCTTGGAAGAGGCAGATACCAGTTGGTCTCAACCTTCATACGGTTGTATACGTCCCTGTCGTACTCGAATTCAGGATGACGGTGTGAGACAGTATTCTTGTATGCACGACCCGCAACACGTTTGGCAAGGACGTCAGGATCACCTATAGCCATCGCTACGCGCATAAGGTCACCGAAACGTGTACCCTCCCATGCGAGTTCAAGAGCCATTTCATCAAGGATAAGCTCTGACACGTAAAGCATATAATGCTCATCTGTCAACTCGAAAGCAGGATCAATGATTTCAACATTACCCTCAACCTTAGTCATACCGAAATAACGTGCCACATTGATGTCATCAAGTGCAAAGTACTCATTTCTCTCGCTGTCACCTGAACCGTGAGAGTGAATACCGGTGTTATTCTGGAACGCAGCATCTGTAAAGTCAAATGAGAGTGAATCGCTGAATGAAATGACAGTGCTCTCAACAATTTCATTGCCGAAGTTGTCGATGTAGACAGAATCCTCTGTTACAGGGTTCTGATAAAGGACATAGTCACGTTTGACACCCTCCTTAAGAACTGCCATAGCGAGCTCCATAGCACCGTCATAGCCTTCACGCGCCATACCCATCAAAGCCTCGGCAAAACGCAGGTACGCATGCTCAGGACGTGCAATTACAATGTGTGTAGCACCGATAGCCGGAACATAGAAGCCGCCAAAACCCAGATCCTCCAAGTTGAACTTTGTGACGAGATTCCTGAACTCAGTCTTCAACTCATCATCGGTAATCTGCATACAGGTTGTTGACAAGAGACGGAGGTCACCCTTTGTCTCATAGTTATGGCTATACTCCACCAATGTAGGACGGTCGAGATCCTCACCCTCGGCATAACGGTAGATCTGACGTTCAGATAGACCGACCATTGCAGGTGACGCAAATACCTGTGAAGCACCTACCTCATTCTGCGGCAGGAACACAGAAGCAAGGTCAGAAACGGTACCTTCAAGAGCACTCTTTGCGTAAGGAATCATCGTAAGGATATAAGGACTGATTTTATTCGCAAAATCCTTGACAGCAAACTTTTCTCCAAAAGCCAAATACTTTGACTTTCCACCTGACTCAGTATATTTAGACGAGAGTGACGCATCAGTATACTTCAGATTATCATCATTTGTTCTTGCACCGGTGATAAAGTCATAGTACCACTGGGCCGCTTTCTTATAATCACCGGCAGCGCCCCTCCAGAGGTACAGGTCACCGAGCAGCAGACGTACCGGGACAAACAACTGCTTTGTTTCAACTTCAGTACCGTTCTCACCATAACCGAACTTCAGGATCTTACCGTCCACATCCCATGAAGGCATCGGATAAGCAGCCGGGTTCTCGTATGGTAGGATATCGGCAATCAAGTTTGTGATAATCTCGTTACGAGACAACATAGGCTGGTTCATGACATCCTCCGCAGCACTGTGAGTAAGGATAGGCTTGGTGAAATAAGGAACCTGGCTGTAGTTGATGGCAAGCTGCAAGTAAGTCCATGCACGCACGCTCTTCACTGCAACATATTCTGGCAACATCAATCTTACATTGTTCTTCTCGAGAGTTGTATCTACTCTATTAAGATAAATGTTACAGTTATTGATGATTGAATAATAATCCTTCACATCAAGGTACTTGTTGCTCTCTACATTGAAAATAGACTTGCTCAGTTCCTGAATATCAACGACAGCCTTTGCCTCACTGATTGACAAGAGATCTGCACGGAGCTCATTCAGAAGAACCTGACGGTCACCAACCTGCTGTACACTCTTGAGGATACCCAATACAGAATATACAGAGTCGTTCAATGTCCAATCGTCAAACTCATATTCTACACGGTCTGACTCGACATTCAGCATATCCTCACAAGAGCTGAAGAAAAAAGCCCCGCAAAGAAGGAATGTCACTGTATAAATAAAGTTCTTTTTCATTGTTGTTATTGTTTGTTCCCTGCCGCACGGGAGAGAACTCCCGTGCAACATAGGATTCGTTTCTTAGAGGTTAACCTTTACACCAAGATGGAAGCTGCGTGTCTGAGGCAACAGACCTGCATCAACACCCTGATACAATACATTATTATTCACAGAGAACTCAGGATCATTGCCCTCATAATCAGTGAGTGTGAGAACATTCTCGGCAGCACACCATATCGAGAGGCCCTGCAACCAGTTTGCAGTAACAGGAACATTATATGTGAACCTTATGGCCTTCACTCTGAAATATGAGCCGTCCTCAATCCAACGGTCAGAGAAACGTGAGTTACCTACAGGGTCACCAAATGCAACAGCCGGGATGTTTGTAGGCTGGTTCTCTACTGACCAACGGTTAGCCATAGCCTCGGTCTGGTTGAAGAAACTTGAACCGCTCTCCAACTGCTGACGGTAGAAGTTATAGATATCGTTGCCTACAGAGTAGTTGCAGTTGATGTCGAGCTGCACGTTCTTATAAGAGAGACGTGTGAAGACGTTACCGTAGAAATCAGGGTTCGGGTTACCTATTACTACCTTGTCATTCTCATCGATGCAACCGGGGTCAGAACCAGGATTAACGTCCACGAACTTCATGTCACCGGCCTTGAAGTACTGCTTTGCACCTGTAGCATCGCGCTGGAAGAGACCAAGCTCCTCGGCCTCGGCTGTGCTGCTGATGACACCGTCAGTCTTATATCCCCAGAATGAACCTACAGACTCACCCACCTTTGTAACAACCTCTCCACCGTAAACAGAGACAGGGTCGATAGGCTCGTCAAGAGCAGTAATCTCATTCTTGTAGTGACCGACAGAAGCACCGAGCTCCCACTGCCAGTTCTTTGTATTCACAAGCTTTGCATTTACTGTTGCCTCGATACCTGTGTTCTCGAGCTCGCCGCCGTTTGCCCAATACTTACCCATACCGGTAACGAACTGGTAATCCTTCTGGACAAGCAGGTCGCTTGTCTTTGACTTGTACCAATCGAAAGAAACAGCAAGACGGTTGTCGAAGAGCATCGCGTCGAGACCGAGGTTCAGACGAGAAGTTGTCTCCCACTTTACACCATCGTTCTCTACGTTACCGAGCTGGAGGCCCATTGACTGGTCATAGAATTTCACTGCCTGCAAGTAGCTGCGCGCAGCAAGATAGTCAATAGCGTCATTGCCGGTGATGTCGTAACCAGCGCGGAGCTTGAGCATGTTGACAGGCTTGATGTTGAACCAAGACTCAGAAGACATCAACCATGCAGCCTGGAGTGACGGGAAGAGACCCCATGCTACGCCGCACATCTTGATAGCATCATCTGCCTTGCTTCCGAAACGTGAAGAAGACTCAAGAGAAGCCGCAAGCTGCAGGAAGTAGCGTGTCTTGAACGAATAATCGGCAGAAAGGTACCAAGCAATATTTGACCAAACATTCTTGTCACCCTTGTTGCTCAGGTGATCGAGACTGGTAGATATGTTGAACGAGTTGTCACTACCTGAATTGGCACCTGCAATCGAGTTTGAATCGAAGTTGAAGTTAGTATAACGGAAACCTCCGAAGATATTCAGACTATGCGCACCGAACACCTTGCCCCAGTCAACGCGTGTATCACTTGAAAGAGCCGCCTCCTTACCGAAAGAAGAAGATATGTAGTTACCTATTCTTCCGTTCAAAGATGCCACATAGAAATGATATTGATCATTGTCTGACGCAGTAGGATAAGGCAGATAATACTTCTCGCTGACACGATGCAGAGAATAATTGAAAGTCTCTGTAATCTTGAAATCGCCGAGTTTCAGCTCAGGAGCCACAGTAATACCCATGTTGGTATACTCAAGCTCGTTCTTCTGAGTATCAGATGCCTTTGTCAAGATTGTCATCGGATTGTATAAAGCGTTGTTAGGATAAGCAATGCCCGCAGCCCTTGCAACATCGAAAGCATATGTATCGGCAAGGTCCAGGATAGAACTTATCTCACCGGTTGTAGCATAGCGGTAAGGGCTCAGGAACGGAGACTTGACAGCAGCGAGCACACCTGTAGATGACACAGGGAATGCAGACTGGTCCTCACGCATACCGTCATCGAGAAGCTCACGGCCTATACGTGCGTATGAGATATCAACGCGTGTCGTAAGATTTTCGGCAAGGACGATATCGGAATTCAAGCGTATGTTCATACGGTCGAAATTGTTGCCCTTGAGAGGAGAATCTGACATTGTATAACCGAAAGAGAAGTTGTACATGGCAACGTCATCACCACCCTCGACATTCACCTTATAGTTCTGAGTCAATGCCTCACGGTATACGAGGTCGGCCCAGTCGGTATTGTTGTGGTACTTGTCATAGTAGAGATAGCCTGACACAAGTTTACCGTCGGCATCAAATACAGGTTTGTCTGTACGCAAGAAAGGAATATTGCGGTTTGCAAGCACATCCATTGTACCTACAAGTTCGTTAGCATAGAGACGATAATCCTCTGCGCCCAACATATCCTGTGTAGTTGGAGTAAGGGCAACATTGGCGTATGCGCTGGCTGTGATTCTTGTAGCCATGCTCTCGCCACGCTTTGTATTGATGACTATAACACCGTTGGCAGCACGGGCACCATATATTGCAGCACCGTTCTTTATAACCTTGACATCACGGATATCATTAACATCGATAGCATTGAGAACGTTGTTGTAGAGACCCATGTGGATAGTCTCGTTGCCCTCCTGCATATCCCAGATTACACCGTCAACGATGAACAGAGGCTGTGTGTTGGCGTTCAAAGAGTTGATACCACGGATGAGCATCATGGCACCGACGCCCGGAGTACCGGAACGTGTGATAGAACGCACATCAGCGCCAAGCTTGTTCTGGATATCTGCATCTACAGAAAGAGCCCAAGAGTTCTCCTCGTCAAAGCCACGCTCCGCATTCAATACTATATCATCATTGTAGTTGCCCACGAAGTTGTCGGGATAGAGACGCACGTTGATGATATCCCTGTCACCTACAGCCTTCTGGACAAGGAGGAATCCCTCTGTCGAGAAGTTCAACAAAGTAACATACGATGGAATGTTGAGTTTGAAACGACCTTCAGCATCGGTCATTGCAGTAACTCTCTTGTGACCGGTAGCCTGTACGCGT
Organism: uncultured Bacteroidales bacterium; assembly: GCA_937900095.1. GTDB lineage: Bacteria > Bacteroidota > Bacteroidia > Bacteroidales > Bacteroidaceae > HGM04593. Next base: position 19,565 of record CALCEC010000063.1, read on the forward strand.
ACACCGGCCATCGGTGTGTTAGTTGCAGCATCATAAACCGTACCGGTTACTGTGCGCAGCTCATTGGTTGCAGCCACTTCGACCCTTACAGAATCCTTTGCTACGTAGCCATCAGAAAGCAAGTCTGATGCGTGGACTGCCGATGGCATCAACATTGCAAGAGCCACCGATAATTGCATAATTTGTCGCATATACATAGTAAATTTCATTTTTTATTATTCTACAGGATCTTCAACCGGAATAAAGAGGATGGCATCAAGGCGGATTGAACGGTCATACTTTTTAGAATTACCGTCTGACTTAACCTCGATAGTAACACCATAATCAGCCTCGGCACCGGTGTTGTAATATTCACAGTAAGGGAATGTAATAACTGAACGCTCGCCGGACTCCTCGGTCAGGAAGATTGTATCGACACGTGTAGGATCGTTGTGAACATCCTTGTAATTAGCAATAGTAGCTGTTGATGCACCTGTAGCCTGTGTAATCTTTATCTGCATCTCGTGTGGCAAGAGGCTCTCGGGATCGATATCTGAGTTAGTGATATTCTTTGGAACCACGATTACTGCCAAGTTGTAACTTGCAGAAAGCAGATTGGGCACCTTGTAACGTACTGTTGTAGCAGCTTTCTCTGAGAACAGTTCAAAGTATCTGTTACCTGAAATCTTTGTGTTCGCGAACACTGAATCCTTATTGATCTGGGTCTTTGATGCAGAGTATACATACTCTGCGCCACCGGCAATGTATGACCTCATGATATCATCCTCGGCCTCAAGTCTGACTGTATCATGCCAGAGATCGAAGATTGAGTATGGAGACTTGTCAATAATCTTGAACGTACCGTTGGAAAGTTCTTTCTCGAATATCACATTTCTCTCGACATCCTCCCTGAGGAACTCGGGACGACCGTTCCTGAACATACCCTGCCATGCAGGCATGATAGAATCGGGGTGTTCGACATATCTCTGCTCGTATGCACTGTATGTCATATACTTGATCAAGTTCAGGCGAGCGTATGTGTGACGCATTGAGTCACGCATCTCAGGAGTGTATGTCGCCGGGGTCTTTGTTGCATTGTTGAAATTATAGTGCTTGTCAGAGATTGCAAGCATCTCATTCCATAGTTCGTTTGTAGGAACATACACTGTATAGATCGAGTCCTCGCTGTTGAGATGACCGACACCGTTCCAGTTGCTCAGGAACTTGTTCCTTGTCTCGAACACAGAATCAAGGTATGTCTGCTGACCATCCTTTATCGGGCCTTCGATACTCTGGCTCTCGGAGAACTCCTCTACATCAAATGAATAAAGGAAATTGGCAACTGAATCAACACGCGAATCCAGTCTCAGATACTCCCAGATATTGTACTTGTACTCGGCAGGAGCAGAAATCTTGTGAAGGACACCGTTCTTTACACGGATATTACCCTCTTTGACCACATTACCGCCGAAAGTATAACCGTCTGTCGGGTTACCGGCAAACACAGCCACCTTGTCATTGAGAAGCATAACCTTGTTGTCTTCATCAAGTACACCGTTGGCAGCCTTCAGATGGTTGGCTACATGAGACTCAACGAAATACTTGAACACTTTCTCGCGATTACCATTCTCAACAACCTCCTTGATAAGAGAATCCTTGTCGAAAGAGCCATTTACAGGAGCCCACAAGGTATATACTCTCGTTTTGTTGAAGAGAGAATCGGCACAATGATTACCGCAAACATTGAGAACATCAATGAAGTCTGTCAACTCTGGGTCGGCTGTAATCATATCAAACATTGTCTTGTCGGCATAAGGAGTCGGCTTTACGCCATCTGAATCATCGCAAGATGAGGCGAAGAACAGAGCCCCGAACAACATTGCGCCGGTCAGAATTTTATGCTTAAAAATTGTATTCATATAAATAAGTTTTTTTCTTTCATTAATGGGTCACTGCAGCTTTGCCGCCAATCACTTGCCTTCATGCTGTAGTGACCATCTAAAATTCTTTATTGCAATCAGTTCATTTCTATTGAAGAGTCCTCATCATCGTATGCAGGATTCTGAACCAGTTTATCGTTAAAGCGTAACTCATCATAATAGATCGGGAAGAAAAGACCGTCGATAGTAGACATCTTACTCTTTACAACGCTTGACTGGCTCTCCAACTTGTCAGCAACAAACTTTATATTGTTTGTCGATTTCTCACGCAATGCCTTGCGTACAAGGTCATACCAACGCTTTCCCTCGAACGAGAGCTCAAGAAGGCGCTCTTTGAGCACAAGTTCAAGAACTGCGCTGCGAGAGCTGTAGCTCTCTGCCACAAGCGGCTTCTTGATATTGGTGGTATCAATACGTGAACGTGTGTTGATGACCTTTACAATATTGAACGCTTTGCTGATATCATCTGCAGTAGCATCAGCATTGGCAACCAAAGCCTCAGCCATCATCAACATAACGTCTGTCTGGCGGTAGATGATCCAGTTGGCATCAAAGTCATCCGATTTACGGAAATCCTTGGCAGGTGAGCTCTTTGCAGTATACTTGGCAACAAGTACATCCTGTCTCTCATTATCGGAACTTGAAGACCTCGCCGGAGTGTTTGTGTAGGCATAAGCACGCAAGTCATCTGTCTCGTAATTCTTTGTCGTGAAGGTAGAAGGAACAACCAATGCACCGCGGTTACCACCTGCACCGTACATGCTCTTCACTCCGCTTGCGTGACCGTTTGTTATATTGTCACCCTGAACCTGAAGTTCAAGAATAGACTCACGAGAGTTCTTTAAACCGAAAATAGCGTCATAAACAGTACTCTTTCTTGTATCCTCAAGGACCTCTACCTCACCTTCGTTTACAAGGAGATTATAAGGGTACTCGTTCTTGTCACCTTTGCCGCCCAAAGACTCCTTGTAGATGCGGTCCATGTTGTCAAGGACAGCCTGACAGTCCTGAACACACTGCGCATAGTATTCCGGGATGTTGCCGGCTACAGCCAACTCACTCTGTCCCTCATAATATGTTGCAAAGGCAGCACGCCACAGGTTCACGTCAGCCTTTATGGCAAGAACGGCATTCTCTGTAATGCGACCGAGATTCTCAGGCTCTGAAGAGTAGTTTCCGGACTTCATTACCATCTTTTCGGCTTTCTCAAGGTCATCCATAATCTCGTTGAGAGCCTGCAAAGGATGTACCTGCGCATACTCAGGCATATCGTTGTCACCCATTACAGCCTCACGAGCCATAGGGATATCGCGGAATGTGCGCACGAGATAGAAGTGTGCCAAAGCACGGAGTGCATACATTTCACCCATTGCCACCTGAAGGTCACCCTCGGTGAAGTCCGGGTCGCGGTCAACAACCTGTGGAGCACACTCAATCAGGAGATTGGCTGTCTGGATAGCCTGATAATATACTGCCCAATTACAATAGGGATTCTTCTCAAGGATGTTCGCCTCAACGATATACTTGATATCCTTGCTGGGGTCAACAGGGAATGTAAGGTTATCGGCACGCAACTCACCCCAAATGATTGCCTTTGAAACGGCATCAGTACTCAAGAGTTTAAGGTATGCAGTTGCAAGGACACCGTTTACATCATCCTCTGTCTGCCAATAATTCTCATCTGTAATGACATCAGGCGGAATGATTGTCAAATAATCTGTACACGAGCTCATCAGGGTACCGCACATTACAGCTACTGCAAGGACGAGCTTTTTATATAAATTCAATATCTTTTTCATAATCGTCAACTTTTAGAAACCTAATGAAAGTGAAAGTGTGTATGAACGTGGACGTGGAGTATCGCTTCTGTCATAAGAAATACCCTGATCACCACATGGAACTTCAGGATCAAGACCTGTATACTTTGTCCAGAAGAACACGTTGTCAACTGAAGCATATACGCCAAGGTTCCTCAAGCCAACCTTCTTCAGCCACTCCGGCTCAAAGTTATATGAAAGCTGGATGTAAGAGAGGCGGATGTATGAAGCATCCTCTACGAAGCGGTCACTTCCAAGGTAGTTGTATGTATTGCTGCTGCTGTAAACGGCACGTGGAATCTCGGTGATATCCCCCTCCTTGCGCCAGCGCCAGTTAACGGCCTTACTCTGGTTGTTGAATGTAGCCATATTCTCGTATGACATACGCGCACTGTTCACTACATCCACATCGTAACGGTATGTAAAGTTGGTTCTTAGAGTCCACTTCTTGTAACGGAATGTAAGACCGAAACCACCCTGTGCTTTAGGGTTACAGTTTCCGAGATAAACGATATCGAGCTGGTTGATTGTACCGTCGTGGTTTATATCCTCATAGATTGCATCACCACCGCGGAATTCATAGCCGTTATATGTTGTCAACTCCTTGTTATCGAAGAACAGAGCCATTCTCTTCGGAGTACCGTCGGCCTCGTAAACTACGTTGCCATCGGCATCACGTACAATAGGACAGGTACCGTTGCGTCCGGCAGCCTCCTCGGCAAGAGCCTTTTCCCAGTTCTTGTAGCTGTAACGGTATACACCCTTGTAACGGAAACCGTATATTGCACCACTTGGGTTTGCAATCTGGATACGTGGAACATATGCTTCATTTGCAGGACTGTCATATGTACCATTGCGCTGCTCAAGATAAGCCTCTTCGAGTTCGAGAATCTCGTTGTAGTTCTTACCGACATTGAAGTACAATGACATTGAGAAATCCTTTGCAATCTTAAGGTTGTTGAGGTTCAAGTTAAGCTCCCAACCTGAGTTACGCATTGAACCTGAGTTCTTGTATGCAAGACTTGAGTAACCTGTTGTTGAAGGAATCTTGTAGCTTGAGATAATCTGGTCGTCGATTGTACCATTGTAATAGTTGAACGCACCGCTCAACATTCCGTTGAAGAATCCGAAGTCTGAACCTATGTTCCACTCACTCTTCTTTGAACAACGGAGATCGGTCAAACGGATACCGTCCATCTGGTAAGCTGCCATACCCAGGTATGTAAGATCACCGTATGCCGAATAGCTGTTGTATGTCTTGTTCTCACCCGGAGCATTACCTGACATACCCCAACCCGGACGGATTGACAACATGCTCAATACAGGACGTGCCCACTCCATCCAAGCCTCATCGCTGACGTTCCAACGTGCAGAAACAGAAGGATAAGCAACCCACTTTCTATCATCACCCATTGAGGTAAGACCCTCACCACGTACTGCCACACGGAAAGCATACTTTGACTTGTAAGAGTAGTGAGCATCCCAAGAGAAGCTGATATTGCGGCCCTCGGACTTGGTTGTACCTGCATTGCTGAGCTTTGAGCCAACCGTAGAACTGCTGATGTTACCGGTTGGAAGACCTACTGCTGCAGAGTTCTGTGTGTTGCCGGTGTGTGTTCTCAGCTCGAACTGACCGTTCATTGTCATGAAGTGGTCCTTGTGACCCAGATAAGGAGTAAAGATGAACTGGTGACGTGTTGTAAAGCCGAGACTCTTGCTGTCATTAACCTCAGACTTGTTCTTTGAGGTCGATGTCCAGTTATCCATTGAGAGTGATGATGGGGTATATGTAGCACCTGAACTTGTTGACGCACTGAGGTTAACCATACCACGATACTTCAACTGACTCTCATCATCCTCAAGACCCAAGAGGTTGTACTCCAATGTAATCTGTGGGTTTATGTTGTAGTTCTCTGTATTGTACTCACCATACTTGGCAACAGCAATAGGGTTCTTCTGGCCCTGCAGAGAATTCTGAAGAACGTTACCGCTTTCGTACTTGAGCATTGCGTAGTAGTCTTCGGTATTGTTACCATATATATCCTGTTTGTAGATACTCATATTAGGCATCATCTTCATCGCCTGTGAAAGGCTACCGGCCATATTCCACTTATTCTTTGAGTATGTGAAAGAGAAATCGGCAATAACCTTGATACGAGAAGATACGAAATAGTCAAGTGCAAGACGTGTTGTGAAACGCTGCATGTTCTGACCTATTACCTGACCGGTCTCGGTGTAGTAACCGCCGGAGATACGGAAGTTTGCCTTCTCACCACCACCGGAGATGTTCAAGTTGTAGTCATGGCTGTAACCGTGCTGTGATACTGCATCAACCCAATCGGTATTGTTGTTGTAGTTCTCATACTCGGGGAATGTCTTGTCATAGTTCAACTCCGGAACATCAACTGCAGTCTGCTGCTGGTTGAAGAGAGCCTGCTTGATAAGCATTGTATAGTCATCACCATTGAGAAGGTTGATACCGCTTGGTGTCCATTTGTCCTTGAACTTGTATGAGAAGCTCACACGTGTAGGACCACGTCTACCACGTTTTGTCTTGATCTTGATGACACCGTTGGCACCCTGTGAACCGTAGATAGCTGTAGAGGCAGCATCCTTCAACACCTCGATCTCTGCGATATCCTCGGTGTTGACCATAAGAAGGTCGGCGAAAGACTCCTCGGTAGCTGACTCGAAGTCGAACTCCTCGGTATTCAAGTCAAGGATGTTGTCATCGACAACGATAAGTGGCTGTGCATCACCCTCAAGCATTGAGTTACCACGGAGACGCATCTGTGTTCCTGAACCTACGTTACCAGAGTTGAACACGACGTCAAGACCGGCAATCTGACCCTGGAGAGCCTGGTCTACAGATGAGAAAGAGAGACCTTCCATATCTTCCATGCTGATCTTCTGGGTCGCGTGTGTCATCTCACGCTCAAGGATGTCAAGACCGCCTGAACGCTGTACCGCCTTTGCAACAACCTCAACGGCATCGAGCACATTGTCCTCGACCATCTTGATATTGAATACTGTGCGGCTACCGATTTTAAGACGCTGTGTCTTGTAACCGATATAAGTAATCTCAAGCTCATTGGCTGTATTCTTGACAACCATTGAGAAGTTTCCCTCAAAGTCTGTCGTACAATGGCTAAGAATACGATCACTGTTATCACGCTCTGTGACGTTCACCATAATTAGTGGACCTTCGGCGTCACTGGTTATCGTACCCGAAATTCTCGCACCTTTCTGTGCAAATACTGAACTGCTCAAAGAGCAGAAGAGCACGAGTAGTAATAAATGTTTTATTTTTATCATGGCTAATTATGTTTATTCTACATCACTATTAATTGGCAGCCTCGGTAGACTCGACAGCTATTCTGTCAACTTCCTCGCCATTATTGTCAACCTTAATCATATAAGTGCTGCCGTCTTCAGTTGTCTCTGTAACGTACTCTACGACATCGCCGTCATCGCTCTTGACGAACTTCACGAGCATACCCTCCTCGTTCACGAGGACCTTATCCTCACCTTTAATAACGAGCTGTTCACGCGTTGTCAAAGCGTTCCAAGCCTCATTGGACTCATCGATCGGTGACATAAGGTATGCAACACGCATATTCTTGAGCTGGCCATCAAGAGCCTTCATCTCATACTCACCTACGTTTGCCACGAGGAATGGTTTTGTACCGTCTTCAAGTGTAACAGAACCGGCAACACCTGCAACAGGCATCACGTCCACAAGGTTACCGTCAACAGAGTAACGGCAGAACTTGTTGTCATAGCCCAGCAGACCGCCGTTGAGAAGCGCATTGTCAATTGGCTGGATAACTGCAAAAGAAGATGTTGCAATGTGACCGTTATTTCTCGCTGTCAGCTCGATATCACGTGACATCAAGTTCCAAGTCTTGCCCTCTTCGCCGACCTTGAGCACCTTTGCGGTTCTGCCCAGCTGGTCAGTTACAAGGATACTGTTATCTTCGGAACTCTTTACGACTGTCTCATAGAAACGTCCGGTCTCACTGTTGATGACAGCAGTAGCGAAGTTCGCCTCATAGTACTTGCCACCATCAGGTGAAGGAATTGAGAATGGAACATTGTCAACATACACAGAGTTATCCTGGAAGTGGTGACGCAGGAAGTTGTTGAGCAGACGCATCATCGCCGCAGCCTTGGCCGGGTTCACATCAGCCTCGTTGGCAATCATCTCCCATGTAGGAAGACCCATTGCGAGCATTTCCTTGATAGCCTCGTTAGAAGGCACGTATACTGTATAGTGGAATGTGTTGAAGAATGGAACGACATTAACCAACTTACCGTCAGTAGAGTTATAGAATATAGAATAGAGACGCATTGAATCGCTCTTGATCTTTGCAGACGTTGCCTTGGGGAACATGGTTGTCATGACAGCTTCAAGGGAGTCAGGCATGGCCAACTGTGCAAACTCATAGAACAGGTCTGTCTCATCCTTGGAATGTGCAAGGATGTTTCTGTATACTGACCTTGTAGGAGGAGTAGGAATTGCAGAAGCTCTGCGGCCGGGTGCAAGACTTGCTGTATCATAAGGAACTGTACAGAATGCATAACCATTGTCCTGCTCGTGCTGTGTGCCTACTGTAATGGCAGTACCGTTCTCAATCTGCTCACCGCCATAGAACTTGATGGCATTGGGATCGCTGGTATCAATCTTCATGGTACCATAACCCTTGGTCTGATAGTACTTTTTAGGATTGAGAGAACCGTCCTTAGTGATAACGCCTTCACCGTCATCGTGAACTATGATAAGATACTCCATAAGGTCGGTCATACGATTCTTCATGAATGCGCCGGAAGCGCCCGCGGTACCGAACTTATCACCTTTTTTTGAATAGTTATTAACCGGACCGAACTCTGACATTACAGTATCGGTAACCACGTATGTTTCAGCATTGAACTTACCCTTCTCTGCCCACATCTCATCGGCCTGGCCATTACCCTTTGGACGATTCTTGTCAATGTGGAATGCATAGACTGTAGGCTCGTTTGAATAGAGTGTAAGAGGATCGTGGTATACAAAATACTTATCATCAGGAACAATCAGACTATACTCGGCATCCATAGCCTTGAGATAGTAGTCATAACGCAACTGGTCAATAATGTAACGGACCATAAGCATGTTGTCGAACACTTTTGTAGGACCGAGAACAGCACGGTAATCGGCAGGACCGAACACATTATTTAATATATATATAACGCCGTTGTTTGCAATAACGCACTCATCAACATCATCTTCCTCGAGACCCATCTCGTCATTTGCGTCATCCTTAACCTTATCGAACTTGCTTGGAACACAGTCGATGAACGAAGCCTGCATAAGGTTGTTGAGCAAAGACGCGATGTTAACCTCGGGTATCGAATCCAGAGCCTGCATGAGAGACTCATAATCTACAATCTCTACGCTTGGAGCAAACTGCTGTACAAGGAAAGCACCGGAACCTGTTGTAAAGTAATCGTAGAACGCCTCATCCTTTGGAACAAGCATAGCAGCCATATCCTTTCTTGCACCGGAAGAATTTGCATACGCATTCTTACCCGGGTCGAATATCAGGAGCTCAGCACCTGTAGGATTCGCATTCTTTGAAGTGAGCAGAGAGTTCACGCCACCTTCATCTGCTGTTGTAAAGTAACGCAGGCAGAAGATACTGTCCTCTGTACCGTAATAAGCCTTGTAGCTTGCTGTAAGCTGAGAGTTGAACACAGGAATACAGAAACGGTCCAAAAGACGGCTGAAGACTCTTGTATCCTCACGCTTACGGAGCTCTTCGGCCATATTTGATGGAGGAAGAAGCACATCGTCAAGACGATAGATGTAACCGTTCTTACAAGTAATGGTCAATGTATCATCAGAGAAACCATCAGTAGAGATACCGCTGGCAACGATCTTTCTGTTGTAAATCATTGCCTCATTGTTTGTATAGGTCTTTGTTTGTACACCGTTCTTCTTGAAAAGGAACTCGATGTCAGAAGCCTTGATTGTCTGTGCCTTGAGATAGTCATTGAGGAAGTGTACCATCATTGTTTCAGAACCGTCCATTGCAATGCGGAGGTTCGCATCTCTGACAGGGCCACGCAGAGCATCCCAATACTTGTTCACAACAGGCATGTCCTCCGCTTTAACCATAGGAATGGAGTCAATCACAGAGAATGAAGTAGCACTACGTAGAACCTGACCCTCATCACTGTCTGTAGGACCTGAACTTGAAAGCATATCAAGCAAGAGAGCATTGTCAAGCATTGAACTGTAGAACAGATACTTCATCTGCGATTTATTCATTTCGCTGATACTCGTAACTCCCCAAGGGTTATCCGCAAAGAACCTTTCGAAAGCAGCGTCATCTGCCACAAAAAGAGTTTTACTACCTGTGTGAGCAAGCGTTTCCTTTTCACCCAAACTGTCGATAAGCTCGACGAAGTAGTTGTAAGAATGGCCCGGAGAACCAGTCTTAAGGAAATCGTAAATGCTTGCGCCCAACCATTTCGGTTCTTTGTCGTCATAGATGTAATCATCCTCACACGACTGGAACGAACCGCCAACAAGAAGCATACACACCGCCAACAGCGATGCCTTGCTAAATTTACTTAAACGGTGCTTAAACATAAGTACAAAAATTATTAATTATTATTTTTTTATATTTTTAAACATTCCACGTCAAGGCACAATATACCCTTTGGTAACGTGCAAAAATAAGACTTTTAAATAAATATTCGCACAAATACTCTTTTTTTTTCGCTTCGGGAGCTATTTTTTCACACTTGAAGACAAAAAAATCCCCTTTTCCGATTGAAAACAACCAAAAAAGGGGATAAAGATAATTTTTGGGTTATTTAACAGTGATGTGTTAAATTTTACTTTATGTTTTGCTCATATTTAACACTCGAAGACTCTCCTTTCACGACATCTGCAAATTCCTGAGGGGTAAACATCACGGGTTCAACCATGAATTCCGGGACATTATAAGAACGGTCGAAGAACTCATAGAAACCGGCATGCTCCTGCGGCAAAGCAAAAGCCTTGTCACTGGTTCCGTCCTCATTTATATGCGCAATGAAAAGACGGCTGTAGTTATTGTCAAGACGACGGCTGGCAAAGAGAACCCACTTTCCGTTACTGCTCCATGAGTGGTAACTCTCGGCAAACGGGGAATTCGCCTTTTCGAGCGGCCAACTGTCACCATTTTCAAGATCAAGGATGTAAAGGTCGGCATCCTTGTGCCATATATGGAAACAGCCGTACTCTCCTAAAGCAAAGAGCAGGTACTTGCCATTGGGCGATACCCTCGGGAAAGTAGCACTTTTTCCCATAGCAGATGCAGCGAAAACAGTCTCCGGCTCGCCGAAAACGCCAGTCTCGGGATTCCACGAACGGCGCACGATATCATACTTGATGCCTTTGTAATCCACGATAAGCTGCTGTACACGACTCACAGACGGGTCGTTACACTTCACAGAAGCGACACCATAATAGAGGTTTCTTCCATCAGGTGACCATGTAGGGAACACCTCAAGGTCATTTGGATCATTAGCGACGTGAGTGACAATATCCTTGACAGGATTATATACAATTATATCGCTCAAAGTATCCTGGACCTCGACCTTATTGGAGTGTTTCGTATGGAACACCTGACCTGTAGTGTTTACCGAATATGCGACAATATCGTACTTCGGATTGAATGCAGGATATACACCGGCAGAGATTGTGGAATCGGTCTTGAGATTCATCTTTTTTATCTCACCGTTATGCACGAACACAGTTCCGCCCTTGAACTGGCGCACGTGGAACTGCATATTGTCAGTCTTATAGTTCTTGTATGCGTGGCAATTGATACATTGCCCTTGAGGCTCGGCACTCACAAGCTGGTTGCTATAAATCACCTCCTCGCTATAATCGGAAAGCGAACGTTGGTTGATGGTCAACTTCTCGTATGCGACATAAGAGGGAGGAATAAGACGGTACGAGATATACGGGTCTATGCTGTCCTGCGACACGAATATCGAGAAAGGAGCATACTTCTTCCATTCCCCGTCGCCTTTGGCAAAAACCTCCACACTCACCGCGCTGCCTTTGGCCGCAACGAGCAGTTCCTGCCACTCAGCAAACCCGGGAGCAACCTCTTCGCCACTTACTATAAGTTCCTTATCCCCCGCCGAGAGCCTGGTAACGTACTCCCGGGCATCTTCCTCTACACGAAAGACAAGCGGTGCGATGTTGCAAGGAACAGTAACATCCGTGTAATCGGGATAGATTACCGGCATTACATCTGCATTGGCATACTGCTTGGGCAACTCAGCTGAGCAGGAAGCCAACAACAGCAACGGCAATAAATAGATATGTCGTAGTAACTTTTTCATCTTTGTAAATTGTTATAAGAAAATGTTTGAATTTCTAAAAAGGTTAATATATTCCATCAGCCGCTTAACCAATAATAAAGGGCCTCATATCAATAAGTCATTATCTTTTTAACAAAGAAGTAATAGTAGTAATAGGTTTTACCGAATTCCTCCTTCAAGCGCGCCGCAATGACTGCATTAAGCCTGTCTTCAGAGATATCAGGATATGTTTTCCTCAGCTCGTCCCTCATCCTTGCAACACTATTCTGGAATCTCATGAAATTGGATTCAACCCCACCGGGAGTCCTTGAGACGAAGGTATTGAGGAACTCTTCACCTACCTGCACTGTCTTTCCCTTGTCCAGGACCATGAACAGCAACGCCGCCTCCTGATAATGCCTCGGGAGCAACTTTGCAGAAGCCGGACTATTCGCATCAATGCCCTTGAGGTGATTGTTGATAAAAAGATTGAGCAGAGACCAGAAACGCCTTGAGTCCTTTTTAATAAGGGACATCATAAGAGAAGCCTCGACATATTCAGGTGTAATCTCTTCCTTGACAGCAAGAGCATCTGCAAAGGCACAATAGTCTGCACATGCCAAAGCATCGGTAAGTGATGTCATAAGCACCTTTTCCGAAAACTCCATAGTACTTGAGGCATCAATGACATCCATAACATATTTCTCGACCACTTCATCCACTCCCAGGTTATCGTTGTAACAGGAGAGTTTCAGAGGTTTCTCGAATGATGGTTCCGAAGCTATTAGAGAAGGCTCTTTCACAAAGGCCTCCATCTCCTCGGCCCAGGCCTTGTGGAACATTGTCTTTTTAAGGATGCTTATATATCTTGACGCAAGCCTGTACTCACCTGACAGGAGCATTGAACGGACTGCGCTCTTGAGATACTCATGCCTCCAGCCATACTCAACAGAGTTCTCCATGCACCACCTGTAGCTGTAGTTGAAACGTCCGAAATGATAATATATGAGGTGCCCGTCGGTATGTGTCATGTGGACACCCACTGCCGCAACAGGCAGTACACCACCGTCGGGGTAAGCAAACATTTCATTTCCGGCACGTCCCAATACCAAAAGTGCAAGATTCTTGTTAAGGACAATCTGGCGGGTAGGCTCGTCACACTCCTTTGCGTATTCCGTAACAGCATTCCAGTCCTCTTCCCAAATAGCGACATTCTGCTTGTTCTCAATGCGGAAGTTGGCATCATTATACCAGTAGCGCACAAGGAAAAGAAGTGCAAGAATAGTTGCCGAAAGCACCATCACACGTGATGCTACCGCAGGGCAGAGACTTTTTTTACGGAACGCGAACGAAACGGTAAAGCCCGATATGGAAAGCAACAACAGCACAAAAGGTATCCAATAGACATATATACGATGCCAGAACGACTCACCCACATGTTCCACATTAGCAACGACATCGGCGTTCCACTGGACAGCCGGGACGCCCACCGTATAAACATTTTCAAGCGCCACAGATGTATAACACAAGCCGTAATAGATACGTGGCACAGAAACCACGAGCAACAATGTCACCACAAACATGGATACAGGGAATACCAGTCTTTCCTTCTTGCCCACAGACAAAGCAATCCCCATCACTGCTGTCAACAACGCCGCGACAAGAGCATACACACCCATCAGTGGATATCCAACCACTACCATCACACACAGCAACAAGACACGAGCAACACGGCCGAGTCCCTTATATGCCCACATTGCCAGAAGCGTCAGCAACGTTGCGGACAATGCCATATAGTAATAACCGGGCATTTTAAGGTAGAACAGCCAATAACCCAGCTGAGTATTTGATGCAAGCAGAGCCACCACTGGTATAAGTGCCAGTATAGTACATTCTCCAGGAAGCTCAAATACCTTGATTATCAGGCGGTACACTGCATAAAGCAACAGCACATATATTGCTGCTCCAAGAGGCGGATAGTGGAAAAACTGGACCAGGAAACTGCCTGCATAGGAAAGGATTCCTGCCGGAGCTGACAACATCGAGTCAAAGAAAGTCCAGTCAAACAGGAACAACGACAAGGACTCGGTACGCTGCAACAACGCAGACTCATAAAAAGCCAGCAATGCCCATATCACGACAAAGAAAAGCAGCGCCACTGCCGATTGCCATTTTACAGTGCCGGCAGTCATGCGGGATATCAAAGACTCTTTGAAGCCTTTTTTTGAGGTGTCCGCTGCAGTTCCCCGAACATTTGCAGCAGACACCTTTTTGGTGGTTTTATTCATAGTTATATTCTTGTGGTTTTCAAGAGTGGTTTATACGAACAGGCGGTCCCTTGCCCTTGCGAGCATATAATGGTCGAGCACCACCAGCGCAGCCATAGCCTCAACGACCGGCACTGCCCGTGGCACCACGCAGGGATCATGACGTCCGCGCGCGAGCAGGGTTGTCTCAACGCAATCCTTATTGACGGTAGACTGCTCCTTGAGCAGAGTAGCGACCGGTTTGAAGGCCACGCGGAAGTATATGTCATTTCCGTTAGAAATACCGCCCTGTATACCACCGCTATTGTTTGTGCGCGTAGCGATTGCACCTCCATTATTGTAGAAGATATCGTTCTGCTGCGACCCACGCCCACCGGCAGCGGCAAAACCGTTGCCGTAATCGAAGCCCTTGGCTGCATTTATCGAAAGCATCGCATGAGCAAGCGATGATGAAAGTTTGTCATAAAGAGGCTCTCCAAGCCCAACCGGTACACCCTTAACGACACAGCTGACCACGCCACCCACGGTATCGCCGTCGCGCTTGACTTCAAGTATAAGCTGCTCCATTTCACGTGCTTTTTCCTCATCGGGACAGCGCACGACATTAGACTCCGCAAGCGAGAGGTCATACTGCGAATAATCACCGCCGAGCACAATGTCGCCCACCTGCGAGGTGTATGCCAGCACTGAAATCCCCAACTGTTTGAGGGCAAGCTTTGCAAGAGCCCCTGCACACACGCGCACAGCAGTCTCACGTGCCGAAGAGCGCCCACCACCCCGATGGTCTCGGATGCCATACTTGCGGTCATATACAAAGTCGGCATGCGATGGCCTGAAAGTGTCGCGCAGATTATCGTAGTCGTCACTGTGACTATTGCTGTTCACTATGACAAAGGCTATTGGAGTGCCGGTGGAGCATCCTTCAAAAATTCCGGAGAGAAAACGCACCTCATCCTGTTCATTACGCTGCGTGGTTATCCTGCTCTGCCCGGGACGACGTCTCTGCATCTCGCCACGTACGAAACCCTCATCGATGACCACCCCTGCAGGGAAGCCATCAACAACACCTCCGATAGCCACACCATGTGACTCCCCGAAAGTTGTAAGGCGAAGCAGTTGACCGAAACTGTTCATAATACAATCAATGGTTACAGCCGCCGTCGCAACCGCCGTCGCCACAACCGCTGCAACCGCCACTGCAACCGCCGCTGCAGCCACCGCTGCAAGAAGCCTTCAAAGAGTCGTAGAACTTCTTCAGTTCCGATTCTTTGGCAGGACGTGACTCAACGACATTGCCCACAAACTGGAGGTCGCAACCTGCAAGAGGATGATTGAAGTCCATGACAACCTTTACGGGAGTAACCTCCTTTACCGTGCCGAGAATAGGCGAACCGTCGGCACGCATCATCTCTACCACATTACCGGTGTATATGTGAGCAGAATCGAATTTACCGTCAATGGTGAACACTTCGCGGTCAAAGTCCTGTACGTGGTCGGGGTCATACTCGCCGTAAGCATCGGCAAACGGGATTGTGAAATCGAATTCATCACCCTTCTTGAGATCATTGAGGTTCTCTTCGAAGGAGTCAAGTGTATAGCCCACACCTGTGAGGAAACCGAAAGGCTGCTCACGTGTTGTCTTCTCAACTTCTTCGCACTCACCGTCACGGTGTGAATAGAGGGTATATGCAACGCGCATATATTTGTTTGTAATCTCCATTGTATTTATTTGTATTGCATTAATAATTCACTCTGACGCCGCACGGCCACAGCAACCTACCATCGCGGCATAATGTTGCAAAGATATAAATTGTTCACAAAAAACATCAACGACAATTCAAAAAAATGACATCCGTCACATTATTAATTAAGAAATTCAGGCTGTCAAGGAAAAAAACATATAAATTTTCGTTTCTTTTACAGAAGTTGATTAAATTTGCTACTTGTAGCCGTAGTGTGCAACCACACATGTACCTGCGGTGAACTGACGAGGTCTGCAATTTGGACCGTTTATCAAAATTGGGGAAAACGATAACCATAATAAAACCTTCAAATGAGAATGAATCTAATAAAAGGAGTGTTCTTGACAATGGCAACAACAATTCTATTGTCTTGCGGTGCAGGCGCCGGCAACAAGAACCAAGTAAAGGAGAGTGAGAATAAAGAAGTGGGTTTCGTAAAAACCGACGGAACAAAATTCATCAAGGACGGCAAGCCATACTATTACATCGGCACAAACTTATGGTATGCGAGTGTACTCGCATCTACAGGCGAGGGTGGCAATAGGGAGCGTTTCTGCAAGGAGCTCGACAACCTGAAGGCCATTGGTGTCAATAACCTTAGAATACTTTCGGGCCCAGATGCAGGAAGCGACCTCGCGAACCCCGCAAAACCTTATCTGCAGACTGCCCCCGGAGTGCTCAACGACACAATACTCCAGGGACTTGACTTTGTGTTGGCCGAACTTGAGAAAAGAGATATGACAGCAGTAATATATCTCAACAATGCATGGGATTGGAGCGGCGGAATGGGATTCTATCTCAAGGAGTGCGGATACGGCGACTCGCCTAATACCCTTGAAGATGGCGGCTATGACCGTTACGTCGAGTACTGCGCAAACTTCGCACGCGAGCCTAAGGCCCTTGAAATGTATTACAATTACATAAAGCTGATTGTTTCACGCAAGAACAGCATCACCGGGCGTCTTTACAAGGACGAGCCGGCCATCATGGCATGGCAGCTCTGCAACGAGCCCCGCGCGTTTGCAAAGGAGAACAAAGAGGCTTTTGAGAAGTGGAATCTTGAGGCAGCCGCATTGATAAAGAGTATTGACAACAACCACCTTGTATCAACAGGCAGTGAAGGCTACATCGGTTGCGAAGTTGACCCTGAACTGTGCGAGCGTATACACGCTGACAAGAACATCGACTACCTTACCATACATATATGGCCTGTAAACTGGGGCTGGGCACCACGCTCCAACCCAGACAGCGGCATTGAGAATGCATGCAAGAGAAGCGGCGAATATATCGATGACCACATTGCTATGGCCGGCAGAATCAACAAGCCTCTTGTGATTGAAGAGTTCGGCTACTCACGCCAGGGCAATGTAAGCGGCACAGGAATACCCACTGACAGCCGTGACATATTCTACGCGTTCATCTTTGAGCAGGTGAAGAAGAGCGTAGAGACAGGCGGACCTATAGCTGGCTGCAACTTCTGGGGATGGGGTGGCAGCGGACGTCCACGCGACCTTGTATGGCAGGCGGGCGACGACTATCTGTGCGACCCGCCACACGAGCCACAAGGCTGGTATTCAGTCTTCGACAATGACACTACAACAATAGAGACTATCAAGAGATATTCAAAGGAAATAAACAAATAAAAACTTATAACTATGTATAAAAACGATAACCGCATTGTTGCCACACTTGACGCCGGCGGCACAAACTTTGTGTTCGGCGCGATGAAGGCAGGAGAGTTTATTATTGAGCCTGTTTCGGTTCCTGCACAGTCACACGACCTTGACCTCTGTTTGCAGAATATGGTCAACGGATTCCGTCAGGTATTCGACAAGCTGGAGGAGAAGCCTGTTGCAATCAGTTTTGCCTTCCCCGGTCCTGCCGACTACCCAAACGGCATCATCGGAGGTTACCTGCCAAACTTCCCCTCTTTCCGTGAGGGCGTGGCACTGGGTGCTTTCCTCGAGAAGCAGTTCGGTGTGCCCGTGTTCATCAACAATGACGGCGACCTCTTCGCTTACGGCGAGGCTCTCTGCGGTGCCCTGCCCGAAATCAACAACCGACTCAAGGAGCTGGGCTCTACAAAGCAGTACAAGAACCTCATTGGCTACACTTTAGGTACAGGATTCGGTATAGGTGTAGTAATTGACAGCCGTCTTAACCGCGGTGACAACTCATGTGTGGAGACATTCTGTCTTCGCCACAAGGAGATGCCCGAGATTATAGTCGAGGAGGGTGTCGCTATCCGTGCCGTGAAGAGAGTGTACGGCGAGAAGAGCGGTAACCCCGACCATGGCCTCACTCCAAAGGATATATGCGAGATTGCCGACGGTACACGCGAGGGTGACCGCGAGGCAGCAAAGGAGGCATTCGCATCACTCGGAAGAATCGCCGGTGCCGCAATCTCCACAGCAGTGACAATCATCGACGGCCTTGTTGTAATTGGTGGCGGCGTATCGGCTGCAAGCCGTTGGATTATGCCAGCACTCCTTGAGGAGATGCGCTCTAAACTCCACACATTGGGCGGCGACGAGGTAAACCTTGTACAGATGAAGGTATACGACCTTGAGAATGACGAGGAGTTCAAGCTCTTTGCAAAGGGTGAGGTAAAGAAGGTGAAGGTTTACGGCGAGGAGAGATATGTCGACTACGACAGCCAGAAGCGCGTGGGCATCGCAATCTCAAAGCTCGGTGCAAGCAAGGCCGTATCAGTGGGCGCTTATGCATTCGCTTTGAGTGAACTCGATAAAAGATAATTGGGTATGAGAAAGATAACACTGTTATTTGCAGTACTGCTGTCGGCAGTGGCAATCAACGCACAGAATCCTGCGGACCTGGTGAACCCGTTTATCGGTACCACGAACTTCGGCACCACAAACCCCGGCGCAGTGACACCCAACGGCATGATGTCTGTAGTCCCTTTCAACGTAATGGGCTCAGACCTCAACGTGTTCGACAAGGACAGCCGCTGGTGGTCGGCACCGTACGAATATGACAACAAGTTCTTCACAGGCTATGCACACGTTGCCCTGAGCGGCGTGGGTTGTCCCGAGGCCTCATCCCTGTTGGTGATGCCTACTGCCGGAGAACTTGACGTAAACTACTTCAATTATGGCACGGAGTACACCGATGAAGTTGCCTCACCGGGTTACTACAGCAACAGACTCACAAAATACGGCATAAAGACCGAGGTGACAGCCACCACCCGCAGTGCGTGCGAGCGCTACACTTTCCCTGCCGGTAAAGGCAACATCATCCTTAACCTGGGCCAGGGCCTCACCAACGAGAGCGGCGCCATGGTACGCCGTATAAGCAATACCGAGATTGAGGGATTCAAACTGTTGGGTACATTCTGCTACACCACACAGGCTGTGTTCCCAATCTACTTTGCAATGCGAGTGTCAAAGGCGCCTACAAGCGAAGGACCCTGGAAGTTCCAGCCTGAACTGAGCGGTGTAGAGGCAGCATGGACATCCGACGACGGCACATACAAGCTCTATGAGAACTATTACAAGGAGATTGCCGGTGACAACATCGGTTACCGTTTCTGCTATGACGACCTTGCCGAGGGCGAGCAGATAACAGTGCAGATAGGTGTGTCGTTCGTGTCGGTGGAGAATGCTTGGGAGAACCTTGAGGCAGAACAGAAAGGCAAGGACTTCGACAAGATTCATGCACAGGCTGTGGAGCGTTGGAACAGCGACCTCGGGCGCATACGCGTAGAGGGCGGCACAAAGGACCAGCAGACAATATTCTACACAGCCCTTTACCATGCGCTCATACACCCGAGCACAGTGAGCGACGTCAACGGAGAGTACCCCAAGATGGAGAACGCCGGCATCGGCAAGAGCGACCACACACGCTACACAATATTCTCCCTTTGGGACACCTACCGTAACCTGCACCAGCTGCTCACACTTGTATACCCCGAGCGTCAGACAGATATGCTGCGCTCAATGGTGGGCATGTACGAGGATTGGGGCTGGTTGCCACGTTGGGAGCTCTTCGGCCGCGAGACATTCACAATGGAGGGTGACCCTGCGGCTATCGTAATTGCCGACAGCTGGATCAAGGGCCTGCGCGACTTCGACATCAACAAGGCATACGAGGCGATGCTCAAGTCGGCAACAACAGAGGGAGCGAACAACCCTATCCGCCGCGACATAGACCCGTATATAAAGGACGGTTTCATTCCGTTGTGGTATTTCTCGAACGACCTTTCGGGTGACAACTCCGTATCACACGCACTCGAATACTGCTCGGCCGACTACGCCATTGCACAGCTGGCCGACTCACTTGGCGACAAGGCACGCGTAAAGGAGTTCACAAAACGTTCACAGAGCTACCGCCGCTACTTCTGCAAGGAGCACGGTACACTGCGTCCGCTCACAAAGGAGGGCGAGTTCTTGGGTGACTTTGACCCAGCCACAGGCAAGAACTTCGAGAACGTACCCGGCTTCCACGAGGCATCGGCATGGTGCTACACATTCGCTGTGCCCCATGACATAAAGGGCCTCACAAAGCTCATGGGCGGCAAGAAAGGATTCATCAAGAGCCTGCAGGGTGTGTTCGACAACGATTACTATGACCCCGCTAACGAGCCCGACATTGTATACGCATATCTCTTCAGCCGTTTCAAGGGCGAGGAGTGGCGTACACAGAAGGAGGTGAAGAAGATTCTTGACAACAACTACAAGAACGCCCCCAACGGAATACCGGGTAACGACGACACAGGTACAATGTCGGCATGGGCGGTATTCTCCATGATGGGCTTCTACCCTGACTGTCCGGGCGAGCCATACTACACTCTCACGACACCGGTGTTCGACAAGGTGAGCATCACCACCCCACAGGGAGACATCACTATTGAGTGTGAGCGCCCCGACGAAGATTGCCACTACATCGAGAGCATAAGCCTCAACGGCAAGAAGAGCGGCTACCGTCTGACACACAAGCAGTTGCTTGACAACGCAAACATCAGAATGAAACTTAAAAAGGACCCTAAATGAAAGCAATAAACAGCATATTGGCATTGTCGCTCATATTTGCGGCATCATGCTCACCCGCCAAGAAGGGTGAAGAGAACAGCACCAGGCAGGAGTGTCTGACAGAATATGTGAACCCGCTCGTTGGCAGCGGTGGGCACGGTCACGTGTTCGTAGGCGCAAGCGTGCCGTTCGGAATGGTACAGTTGGGCCCCACAAGCGTGAACCAAGCGTGGGATTGGTGCTCGGGTTACCATCAGGACGAGGCATCGGTAATAGGTTTCTCGCACACACACCTGAGCGGAACTGGTATCGGCGACCTTTTTGACGTAACCGTAATGCCCGTGACAGGCGAGGTTAACTATGCACGCGGTGTCATCGAGGATACTACAAGCGGACTATGGTCACCTGCCGACCGCACACAGGAGGTAGCAAAGGTCGGATATTACTCTGTGCCTCTCACACGTTACGGCATCAAGGCCGAGGTGACAGCTACTGCACGCGTGGGTCTGCACCGTTACACATTCCCAGAAGCTGCCGACGCGGCTTTGGTGATAGACCTTGAGAATGGCGGTTGCTGGGATGCATCCACCGAGACATTCATGGAGGCCGAAGGCAACAACCGTGTTGTAGGTTACCGTTACTCAAAGGGCTGGGCAAGAAACCAGCGCATTTATTTCGTCGCAGAGTTCGCGAAACCTTTCGACAGCTTTGAGTTGAAAGGCAACAAGGATATGTACGGACGCGCATCATTCAGCACAACTGCCGGCGAGGAGGTCATGCTCAAGGTTGCCATCTCACCTGTAAGCATCGAGGGTGCAAAGCTCGCCATGCAGACGGAGCTCCCCGGTTGGGATTTTGCAGCCACACAGGAGGCGGCAGTGGCAGCTTGGGAGAAGGAACTTGCACGCGTGAAGGTTGAGATGAAGGACAAGCAGCAGAAAGAGATATTCTACACTGCAATGTACCACGCAATGATTGCCCCAATGCTCTTCAGCGACGTGAACGGTGACTACCGCGGTGCAGACGACAAGGTATACAACAGCGAGAAGCCACGCTACACCTGTTTCTCTTTGTGGGACACATACCGTGCAAAGCAGCCGCTTATGACAATCATCCAGCCCGAGAAGGCTGGAGAGTTCGTTGCCACAATGGTTGACATATGCGACAAGCAGGGCGATCTGCCTGTATGGCACCTGTGGGGCAACGAGACCGACTGTATGGTGGGTGACCCGGGCATCCCTGTTGTTGCAGATGCCATAGTAAAGGGTATCGAAGGCTTTGACCGCGAGGCGGCATTCGAAGCAATCAAGAAGACTGCTGCCACCGAGGAACGTGGCAAGGAGTTCCGTCACAAGCACGGATATATCCCTTGCGACCTCTTCAACGAAGCAGTAGCATATGACATGGAATATGCCATTGCAGATGGTGCAGCGGCAAATGCCGCAAAGGCATTGGGCAAGGATGCAGACTTTGAGCACTTCACAAAGATGAGCCACAGCTACCGCACATACTTCGACAAGAGCACAGGCTTCATACGTGGTGTTGACGAGAAGGGCAAGTTCCGCACTCCGTTCAACCCCTACTTCTCGGCTCACCGCGCCGACGACTACTGCGAGGGTAACGCTTGGCAGTACACATGGCTTGTTCCACAGGATGTATTCGGTTATATTGACCTCTTCGACAGCAAGGAGGCATGCATCGCACGCCTTGACTCACTGTTCCTTGCACCATCTACAATAGAGGGCGATCCTTCACCCGACATTTCAGGTATGATCGGACAGTTCGCACACGGAAATGAGCCGAGCCACCACATCCTCTACCTCTACACAATGATGGGCGAGCCACATAAGACAGCAAAATGGGTACGTGAGGTGATGACAACACAGTACCGCAATGAGTTCGACGGACTCTCGGGCAACGAGGATATGGGCCAGATGTCTGCATGGTACATAATGTCAGCACTGGGATTCTATGAGGTTGAACCTGCAAGCGCACGTTACTGGTTCGGTTCTCCGATTGTTGACCGCGCTGAGCTTACTGTCAAGGGCGGCAAGTTCGTCATAGAGACAGTCAACAACAGCGACAAGAATATCTACATCAAAAGCATCAAGCTCAACGGTGAGCCTTACACATTGCCCTACATAGAGCATGCAGAGCTTGCAAAGGACGGTACACTCACCATTGAGATGAGCGATACACCCGCTGTATGGTACGATACAGACGCAATAAGATAAAAGGCACCATTACTATACACAATAATGACCGGCCAACTTTTGAAGTGGCCGGTCATTATTTTATGCCCATTACCTTATATAACCTGATTCTGGAAACTTGATGATATAATTTTAAACAGCTTCTTACATTTTTTATCCTTTTGTTCTTATTTTTGCATAAACAGTACAATAATTGCACACAAGCATAACCTCGTCCACATGAAACAAACTCTTTATACACTTTTACTGATTGCGGTTTCACTGTATACCGTCAAAGCACAAGAGCGCGACTATGTGCAGTATGTAAACCCGCTGATGGGCACTCAGTCATCGTACGAGCTGTCGGCCGGCAATACCTACCCTGCGATAGCGATGCCATGGGGAATGAATTTCTGGACTCCGCGCACAAACAAGATTGGCGACGGATGGCAGTACACGTACACGTCGAACAGGCTCTACGGCTTTGAACAGACGCACCAGCCGAGCCCGTGGATAAATGACTACGGACAGTTCTCGCTTATGCCGGTAACAGGCAACGTGGTACTTGACGAGGAGAAGCGTGCAAGCTGGTTCTCGCACAAGGGCGAGGTGGCACAGCCACACTACTACAAGGTTTACCTTGCCGACTATGACGTGCTCACGGAGATTGCCCCCACGGAACGCGCGGCAATGTTCAGGTTCACCTTTCCACAAGGTGAGTCATACGTTGTCATTGACGCATACGACCGTGGCTCGCACATCGAGATAATACCAGAGAAGAACCGCATCGTCGGCTACACCACACGCAACAGCGGCGGCGTGCCGTCGAACTTCCGCAACTATTTTGTGGTGCAGTTCGACAGGCCTTTTGACCGTGCATCGACATTCGTGGGCGACAGTGCGGCTGCATTGTCAATGGCTGACGGAGTGCTTGAGCAGACTGCATTCCACACAGGTGCCGTCATCGGGTTCAACACCGTACGGGGAGAGAAAGTACACGCACGTGTGGCCTCATCGTTCATAAGCCCCGAGCAGGCCGAACTTAACCTGAATGAGCACGGAGGCTACTCCTTTGACGAGATTGTTGCACAGGGACGCAAGGCATGGAACCATGTGCTGGGCAGATTTGAGGTTGAGGGAGAACTTGACCACTTGCGCACATTCTACTCGTGCCTTTACCGCGCACTGCTCTTTCCGCGCAAGCTGTACGAGATTACAGCCGACGGCAGCATAATGCACTACAGCCCATACAACGGCGAGGTATTGCCGGGATACATGTACACCGACACCGGTTTCTGGGACACCTTCCGTTCACTATTTCCGCTGCTGAACCTCGTTTATCCGTCGGTGAATGCCGAGATACAGGAGGGACTGTTGAACACCTACCGCGAGAGCGGATTCTTCCCCGAGTGGGCAAGCCCGGGACACCGTGGCTGTATGGTGGGCAACAACTCGGCATCAGTGCTTGCCGACGCATTTGTAAAGGGCATACGCGTTAGCGATACAGAACTGCTGTACCAGGGGCTGCAGCACGGAACAAAGGCTGTTCATCCCGAGGTGTCATCGACAGGCCGCATCGGACATGAACAATACAACCGTCTGGGTTACGTCCCGTGCGACGCAGGAATACATGAGAGTGCTGCACGCACACTGGAATATGCCTACAATGACTGGTGTATACTACAGGTAGCAAAGGAACTGGAAAGGCCCAGAAAGGAGATACGCGAGCTTGAGAAGCGTGCCCTCAACTACCGTAACCTGTTCCGCAGCGACTACAACCTGATGTGCGGACGCAAGGCAGACGGCACATTCGAAGAGAACTTCTCGCCTCTGAAATGGGGCGGCAACTTCACCGAGGGCAACAGCTGGCACTACACATGGTCGGTATTCCACGACGTGCAGGGCCTTATAGACCTTATGGGCGGAAAGAAGAACTTCACGGCAATGCTCGACTCGGTATTTGCCGTGCCTCCCCACTATGATGACAGCTACTATGGATTCCCCATCCACGAGATACGCGAGATGTGCGTGATGAACATGGGCAACTATGCCCACGGCAACCAACCAGTACAACACATGATTTACCTATACAACTACGCTGGCGAGCCATGGAAGGCGCAATACTGGCTGCGCGAGGTCATGGAGCGCATGTACTCCCCCACCCCAGACGGCTACTGCGGCGACGAGGACAACGGCCAGACATCGGCGTGGTATATCTTCTCGGCATTGGGATTCTACCCCGTGTGCCCTGCAAGCAACGAGTATGTGCTGGGAGCACCGCTGTTCAAAAGAGCCGCAGTGCATCTTGAGAACGGTAACACATTCATAGTGGAAGCCCCGGAGAACAGCCACGAAAACATCTACATTGGCAGGATGATGCTCAACGGCAAGGAGTACGGGCACAACTACATTACCCATGAGGCTTTGACAAAAGGCGCACGCATCGAGGTGCATATGACCCAACAACCTAACCTCTCACGCGGAATAGCCGACGAAGATGCGCCATACTCTTTTACAAAAAAGCGGGAAAGTAAAAACTGAAAACTGAATATCAGCGTTGTCTAAAGCATTTTTGTCATGCTGAACGTAGTGAAGCATCTTTAGAGAATGGATGCAGAGATCCTTCCGTAGCTTCGCTTTGTCAGGATGACAGTTTCGCGATTTGGTTGAGTTAATATCGAACTCACGTTAAAAGACATGTGAACATTGGTACTATCAGTGAGACAACAACTACAAATGAGACATATAATCCAATACACAATACTACTTCTGTGCTGCCCGCTGATGACAATAGCGCAAGACTTTGGCAGGCACAATTGGATGCAGCACCTTGACGATTCCCGCACCGTTGCATCGCTCTCAATCCCCGGGGCACACGACGCAGCAACAGGCGAGGGAGTGCACATGGTTGCAGGCTTTGGAAAGACACAGGAACTGTCACTTGCCGCACAGTGGGATTGCGGTGTGCGCGCCTTTGACCTGCGCCCTGCAGTAAAGGGAGAGGAACTGCACATTTACCACGGCCCTGTAAGGACAAAAGTGTCGTTCGATAAGGCGTTGGAAATATTATGTGACAAGTTGACCGAGCACCCCACGGAATTCGCCATTGTGCTGATGCGAGAAGAGAACGACAGCGAAAACAGCACCGAACGTGCGCTGTGGCCACAAGCAGTGGGCAAAGCCATTGAGAACATCGGTGACAAGGCGGCAATCTTTTCCCCGGCAATGAAAGTCGGGGACGCACGCGGCAAGATAATATTCATCAGCCGTAACGCATATACAGGCTGCAACCGTGGGGCCATCATAAAAGGCTGGAGCCACTCGCCCCAAGGCACCACGAATGCAGTGATAACATCGCTTACTGATGATGCTACGGCCCGCCTGCAAATGCAGGACTATTATGCACCCACGGATAAGGAAAAGCAGAAAGCCAAAGAAGAAGCAGTGCTTCAATGCATGCAACGCGCCGCATCAGCGCCTGCAGATGTGTGGACAATAAATTTCCTCAGCGGATACAGCAACCGCTGGTTAGGCTTCACTCCGTTTGCAACGACAAGCGGCTACAAACGCAATGCCCAGAGGGTTCATCCCATTGTAATCAATTCACTTACCACTAAGCCGCAGCCTATAGGCATTATGATGTTTGACTTTGCCGGATGCGACAAGACAGGCGGCGGAATATGGCATTGGGGTTGTTTCGAAACACTCGGTGCAGAGTTAGTGGATAAAATCATCGGGCTGAATTTCAAGTAAACTTTGTCATTATATATTTGTGAAGAATCTCGTATTTCGCAGTTGTTCAGGATTAAAATGCTAAAGCCCCAGAAAGATAGTTCACCGTCCGGAAGGGCTAAAGGCAATGAGAAGTCCTGTTTTTTGGGAATACAAGCTATTGTAGAAAAGAACTTTTTTCCGTAAGTTTGCAAGAGTACACGACCGAGTTACGTGGAAAGAGATTGAAAATTTATGTAAGAGTTTTTGTTATGGAATTTGTAAGAGTATTTATTATGAAAAAGCTTGCCTTTATCATTGCTTTTACATTTTCGGCATTACCTGTTTTCTCGCAGCAGGAAAAGGAGGTGCAGACCTTCCTGGAAAATTTCTACGGCAAGGTTGCAGATATGGGCAACACGGCAAGTGGGGATTACGAAATGCTCGTTGAAAAACAGTGCTCGCGAAAATTCCGCGAGTTTTACAACGAGATACGCCGTTGGGAAAACAGAACCAATGAATGTCTTCTGCACTTTGGCGGTGGTGGCTACGACCTGTTTCTTGGTTGTCAGGATTATTTTGACAGCATCAGATTCAGCATAGGCAATGTGCACAAGATTGCAGACGACAAGCGATACAGCGCAACTGTGACAGCAAGCTTCTTTTGCCGGGAATATGAGGAGAAGGAGTGGGAAACGGTGCGTACTGTTTTTGTGACCGAGGAGAATGGAGAGTGGCGCATTTACGATTTTCAATCACCGGGTGAGGATAGTGATCTTGAATTAATGAAAAAGGCTTTGCCCGATATTGTCGAGGCCGGGACACGTGCTGACACAGCCATGATTGCCGACCGCATTGAAAAAATATACAGGGAGGTAGCAGAGATTGCAGCCGACGACAGCCCGAACACCGGGGCACTCGACAGGTACCTTTCGCGACAGTACCTGAAACTCTACAACGAGGTAGGTTATTGGGAGGAAAAACTGGGCGAAATGATTATAGGCAAAGATTGTTGGATTCGCCTACAGGATTGGAATAGACTGGAATATAAAATAGACTGCATAAAAGTCATAAGCCCTTCAAAGGCTGTTGCCGACGTGATATCGACTGACACATGGCAAACGCCCGAAGGGGAGAAGAGATACACGTCAAAGATAAGACTGGACCTTGTATTCGAGAATGACAATTGGATGATAGATGACTTTACCGATTACAATGGTATTGGCGGATTATACGAAAGTGACAGCAAATTGTATGCAGAGGGCATAAAGGAAGCCTTGGAACTTTTTGAGGGTACAATTGATTATCTGATTGAGGACGAACAATAAACAAAAATTAGTTATATGTACGATTTGGCAATTATTGGCGGTGGCCCTGCCGGTTATGTGGCTGCCGAGAATGCAGGCGCAAGAGGCCTGAAGGTGGTTCTTTTCGAGAAGCGTGAGCTTGGTGGCGTATGCCTCAACGAGGGCTGTATACCCACAAAGACACTGCTCTACAGTGCAAAAATGTATGACCACGCTACCGGTGGCAAGAAGTACGGCATCACCGCAGCCGATGTCACATACGAGTACAAGAAGATGGCCGACCGCAAGACAAAGGTTGTGCGCAAGCTCGTTGCAGGCATCAAGATGAAGATGGAGGCGCATAACGTTGAGGTTGTGCGTGGTGAGGCGTTCATCAACAGCAGTGACGCGAATGCAGTTTGCATCAGCTGTGGCGAACAGACATACGAGGCTGCAAGACTGCTCATCTGTACCGGCAGTGAGGCTTTTGTTCCGCCCATTCCCGGTGTCGAGGGCAATGAAGCGGTGCTCACCAACCGTGAGATGCTTGCGCTGACCCAGGCGCCCGAGAGTCTTGTGGTGATTGGCGGCGGCGTCATCGGAATGGAGTTTGCAAGCCTTTTCAACAGCCTTGGAATAGAGGTTACCGTGATTGAGATGCTCCCCGAGATTCTTGGCGGAATGGACAAGGAGGTGAGCGAGATGCTGCGTGGGATATATGCAAAGCGCGGTGTGAAGTTCTGCCTGCAGTGCAAGGTTACACGCGTTGAGGGCAACACCGTACACTACACCGACATTGAGGGCAATGAGCAACAGGCGCAGGGTGACAAGATTCTGATGAGCGTTGGCCGACGTCCTGTTCTCAAAGGCTTCGGCCTTGAAAACATCGCGGTAGAGGTCGAGCGCGGCATAAAGGTGAATGGATATATGCAGACAAGCCTGCCTAACGTTTACGCGGCAGGTGACGTAACAGGATTCTCATTGCTTGCGCACACCGCAAGCCGCGAGGCCGAAGTTGCAGTGAACCACATATTGGGCATTGAGGACCGTATGGAGTACAATGCTATCCCCGGCGTGGTATACACCAATCCCGAGGTAAGCAGCGTGGGCCTTACCGAGGAGCAGGCAACAAAGGAGGGCGTGGAATATACCCTGCACAAACTGCCAATGACATACGCCGGCCGCTTTGTAGCAGAGAACGAGGGACAGATGGGACTATGCAAGATTCTGGTTTCGCCCGACAACAAGGTGCTTGGCGTGCACATGCTCGGCAACCCATGCAGCGAGTTCATCTGCGCTGCATGTATGGCAATAACCAACGGTCTCACAGTAGAGCAGTTGCGCCGTACCGTATTCCCTCACCCCACAGTAAGCGAGATACTGAAAGAGGGACTTTTCGTTTAAAGCGGAAAGTTTAAGGTATAATAATCAACAATCACTCCCATTAAACATTAAACACCCAAACATTAATTTTATCAAAATTAGAGGAACATTTTGTCTAATTTTTAGGTTTGTTCAATAAAAAAACGTTCTTTTGCCAAATAAAAGAAAACAACAGATATGAGAGATTGTAAAGTAAAGCCGGCAAACGGCAAACTTGGTGTTATGTGCGTCGGTTTGGGCGCAGTAACAACAACTACCATTATAGGAACATTGATGGCCCGCAAGGGGCTTGCAAAGCCCGTGGGTTCATTCGCCTGTGAGGGCATTATGCGCGTGGGTAAGGGAAGCGACAAGTGCTACAAGGAGGTTAAAGACCTTGTGCCAGTGGCCGACCTCAACGATATTGTGTTCGGAGCATGGGATCTGTATGAGGATGACGGTTACGATGCAGCCATAAAGGCTGACGTGCTCAAGCAGCGTGACATTGACCCCGTGAAGGACGAACTCCGCGCAATACGCCCCTACAAGGCATTGTTCGACAAGAGCTATGCAAGCAACATCGACGGTCCTAACGTAAAGAGCGGTACACGCTGGGAGATGACAGAGCAGTTGCGCGAGGATATCCGCAGCTTCAAGGCAGAGAACGGATGCGAGCGCGTGGTGGTAATATGGATTGCCAGCACCGAGAAGTTCATCAAGCGCAACGACGAGGTACACGGTAGTGTAGCTGCGTTCAAGGCTGCCATGAAGGCCGATGACAAGGCGAATGTGGCACCGAGTATGTGCTATGCATATGCAGCAATGCGCGAGGGTTGTCCGTTTGTAATGGGCGCACCTAACCTCTGCGTGGATATTCCTGCGATGTGGGAGCTTGCCGAGGAGACAAAGACTCCAATCACCGGCAAGGACTTCAAGAGCGGACAGACAATGATGAAGACAGTGCTTGCACCTGCGTTCTTCACACGCCAGCTTGGCGTCAGAGGCTGGTTCTCGACAAATATCCTCGGTAACCGCGACGGTGTGGTGCTTGACAATCCCGAGAACTTCGAGACAAAGCGCGTGAGCAAGACATCGGCACTGGAGAATATCCTTGACAGCGATGTATACCCCGAGCTCTACAACGATATGTATCACAAGGTACGCATCAACTACTACCCGCCACGCGGTGACGAGAAGGAGAGCTGGGACAACATCGACATCTTCGGTTGGATGGGTTACCCAATGACAATAAAGGTAAACTTCCTCTGCCGCGACTCTATCCTTGCTGCTCCCCTGGTGCTTGACCTCATACTTTTCAGCGACATTGCACAGCGTGCTGGCGAATACGGCATCCAGGAGTTCATGTCGTTCTACTGCAAGGCTCCTATGCACAAGGATGGTGAAAAGCCAGTGCATGACCTCTTCAAGCAGTTCGCGATGCTCAAGAACAAGGTACGCGAGTTCGCAGGCTACGAGGCCGACCAGGAGCTTGACTAAAAGCAAATACACATAAAAATATAAAATGCAACAGTGTTGACTGTTGCATTTTTTTTGCATATTACATCAAAATACTGCAAAAAATTGTAAAACAGCAAGGATTTCTGTTTAAATATACTTATTTTTGTGCCCAGAAAGAATAAATATACAATTATGAAAGTGAAAAATTCACGTCTTGATGCCATCCGCCTTATATTGTCGACACGGGAGATCGGCAGCCAGGAAGAGCTCCTGAGCGAGCTTGCAAAAGAGGGATTCAAGCTTACACAGGCAACACTGTCGCGCGACCTGCACCAGCTGCGTGTGGTAAAGACCGTAGGGGTACAGGGCCGATACAGATATGTACTGACACGTCCCCATCAGTACCGCCACGAGGGCGAGCACGGCAACGTGCGTCCGGCAATTACACCACAGGAGGCCAACGGCTACCTGTCCATAAAGTTCTCGCACAACATTGCAGTGATACACACCAAGCCAAGCTATGCGAGCACGCTCGCCTACCACATCGACAACTACGACTTCCCGGAAATCATAGGCACACTCGCCGGCGACGACACAGTGATGCTCATCATTGCCGAGGATGCGACACACACCGCAGTGTTGCGTGCATTGAGAACCATTATACCAAATATCTGAACTAAAGAAGATGATTGAGGAGATTGAATATAACGACGGAATAGAGATCATCATTGCCAATGCCTCGCACGAGAGATACGTCGATGAGATTCTTGACACCATAAGTGCCGCTGCAAAAGTACGCGGTACCGGCATTGCCAAGCGCACACACGAATATGTGACACAGAAGATGAAAGAGGGCAAGGCTATCATTGCGCTCGCAGGAGAGGAGTTTGCAGGATTCTGCTACATCGAGAGCTGGGGCAACAGACAATACGTGGCAAACTCAGGACTTATCGTTAGGGAGAAGTTCCGCGGACACGGACTTGCACGACGCATCAAGCAAAGAGCATTCAAGCTCTCACGCGAGAAGTGGCCTGACGCCAAGCTGTTCGGTCTCACAAGCGGTGGAGCCGTGATGAAAATCAATACGGAACTGGGATATGTCCCAGTTCCTTTCTCGGAGCTCACCAATGACGAGGCTTTCTGGAAAGGATGCCAGGGTTGCGTGAACCACGACGTGCTGATGCGCACCGACAGGCGGTACTGCATCTGCACGGCAATGCTTTATGACCCGGCAAAGCACAAAAACGAAGAGGAATAAGGGGAGTAAGTATTTTTTAGGGTAACTTCCAGAGCAACAACAATAAATATAGGAGGTTTAACCTGTTTTTGGATATTAATTGATTATATTTGCAATATAATATGGAAAAGAAGAAAGTTGTTGTCGCATTCAGCGGCGGACTCGATACATCATTTACCGTAATGTACCTTGCCAAGGAGAAAGGTTACGAGGTATATGCCGCATGCGCAAACACCGGCGGTTTCAGCCCGGAACAGCTGAAACAGAACGAGGAGAACGCCTACAAGCTGGGCGCGAAAGGGTATGTGACGATTGACGTCACAAGGGAGTATTACGACAAGAGCCTGAGATATATGATCTACGGCAATGTACTGCGTAACGGCACATACCCCATTTCGGTATCTTCGGAGAGGATTTTCCAGGCGCTTGCCATAGCACGCTACGCCAACGAGATTGGAGCTGATGCCATTGCGCACGGCTCTACAGGTGCAGGCAACGACCAGATACGTTTTGACATGACATTCCTGGTGTGCTCACCGGGAGTGGAAATAATAACACTTACACGCGATATGACGCTGACACGTGAGTTCGAGGTCAACTACCTTAACGAGCATGGTTTCAAGGCTGACTTTGCCAAGCTCAAGTACTCGTACAACGTGGGCCTTTGGGGCACATCCATCTGTGGAGGCGAGATTCTCGACTCGAAGCAGGGACTGCCCGACAGCGCATATCTGAAGCAGGTTGAGAAGGATGGCGAGGAGGAACTGCACCTGACATTCGAGTGCGGCGAACTGAAGGCCGTAAACGGCGAACAGTTCGATGACCCCATCAAGGCCATACAGAAGGTGGAAGCCATTGGCGCCCCTTACGGAATTGGCCGTGACATGCACGTTGGCGACACCATTATCGGCATCAAGGGACGTGTAGGTTTTGAGGCAGCAGCACCCATGCTCATCATAGCGGCCCACAAGTTCCTTGAGAAGTACACACTGAGCAAGTGGCAGCAGTATTGGAAAGACCAGGTTGCCAACTGGTACGGTATGTTCCTGCACGAGAGCCAGTATCTTGAGCCCGTGATGCGCGACATCGAGGCTATGCTTGAGAGCTCGCAGCGCAACGTAACAGGAACAGCCATTCTCAAACTGATGCCGAAGCATTTTGAGACGGTTGGAGTAGACTCACCCAATGACCTTGTAAAGAACAAGCTCGGCGAATACGGCGAGGTACAGAAGGGTTGGACAGCAGAGGATGCAAAGGGATTCATCAAGGTGACCTCTACCCCACTGCGCGCATATTACGCCAGCCACCCCGACGAGAAGATATAAACATTTAACATATATATGATACGAGTAGGAATTATTGGAGGTGCAGGCTACACAGCCGGAGAACTTATCCGTCTGTTGCTAATCCACCCCGAAGTTGAAATAAAGTTCATCCACAGCAGCAGTAATGCCGGTAATCCCGTAACAGATGTACATGCAGGACTACACGGCGAGACAGACCTTGTGTTCACCGATGAGATGCCTTTTGAGGAGATAGACCTTCTCTTCTTCTGTACTGCACACGGCGACACACGCAAGTTCATCGAGAGCAACACCTTGCCCGACGAGCTCAAGGTAATCGACCTCTCTATGGACTACCGCATAAAGAGCAACGACCACGATTTCATCTATGGTCTTCCCGAGCTCAACCGCCGCAACACATGCAAGAGCCGTTATGTGGCCAACCCGGGCTGCTTCGCCACCTGTATCGAGTTGGGCCTGCTGCCGTTGGCAAAGGAACATCTGCTCAAGGGCGACGTATCGGTGAATGCCATCACCGGCAGCACAGGAGCCGGAGTGAAGCCACAGGCAACCACACACTTCAGCTGGAGGAACGACAACATAAGCATTTACAAGCCATTCGAGCACCAGCACCTGCCCGAGATCATGCAGAGCATAAAGCAGTTGCAGCCCGACTATGACGGAGAGATAAACTTCATCCCCTACCGCGGAGGCTTCGCACGCGGCATATTCGCCACAATAGTAGTCAAGTGTGACCTCGACATCGAGACACTCTACAAGCTCTACGAGCACTACTATGACCGTGACTCGTTCACACATATCGTGAACACCCCGATAGACCTCAAACAGGTGGTGAACACCAACAAGTGCCTCATACACCTTGAAAAGCACGGTGACAAGTTGCTCATTACCTCAATCATAGACAACCTGCTGAAGGGCGCGAGCGGCACGGCCATACACAATATGAACCTGCTCTTCGGCCTTGCCGAGACTGTGGGTCTGCAACTGAAACCATCAGCGTTCTAAAGCAGGAAGGTGAAAACGGAAAGTTTGAAGTTTCGACAACAATTGCAACAATTGACTGTGCCATTAATGCTCCTTAATGACCCTTAACCCACTTAAGTTACCTTTACCACAAAACAAGAAAAAATGAACTTATACAATGTATATCCCCTCTTTGACGTAAACATTGTCAAAGGAGAGGGGTGCAAGGTGTGGGACGACAAAGGCACGGAATACCTGGACCTCTATGGCGGTCACGCGGTAATATCAATAGGTCACGCACACCCAAAGTATGTAGAAAAGATAAGCCGTCAGGTAGCCACATTAGGCTTTTACTCGAACTCGGTCATCAACACCCTGCAGCAGAGTGTTGCCGAGAGATTGGGACGCATGAGCGGCTATGAGGATTACAGCCTCTTCTTCATAAACTCGGGCGCCGAGGCCAACGAGAATGCATTGAAGCTATCGTCATTCAAGAACGGCAAGAAGCGTGTGATAGCCTTTAAAAAGGCATTCCACGGGCGCACATCACTTGCCGTGGAGATTACCGACAACCCGAAGATAATTGCCCCTATCAATGCCAACGGACACACCACATATCTGCCTCTGGGCGACATCGAGGGAGTACGTGAGGAGATTGAGAAAGGCGACGTCACAGCAGTAATCATTGAGGGCATACAGGGCGTTAGCGGCATACAGATTCCCGACGAGAAGTTCCTGCAGGAGCTGCAGGCACTGTGCAATGCAACAGGCACGACGCTTATCCTTGACGAGATTCAGAGCGGTTGCGGACGCAGCGGCAAGTTCTTCGCCCACCAGTGGGCAGGCATAAGGCCCGACATCATTACCCAGGCAAAGGGCATAGGCAACGGATTCCCGATAGGCGTCGTGCTCATCAGTCCTAAATTCGAGGCCGTATACGGAGAGCTCGGAACAACATTCGGCGGCAACCACCTTGCATGCGCCGCAGCAGAGGCCGTGCTTGAAGTGATGGAAGAGGAGAAGCTGCTTGAGAATGTCAACAAAGTAGGCAATTACCTGATGGATGAGCTGCGCAGGATTGAGGGTATAAAGGAGGTGCGCGGGCGCGGTCTTATGATTGGAATTGAATTTGAGGAACCTATCAAGGAAATACGCCACAGGCTGCTCTTCGAGGAGCACGTGTTCACAGGCGTAAGCGGCACGAATGTGATACGTCTGTTGCCACCGCTGACACTCACACTAAATGAAGCGGAAGAGTTCGTCAGGAGATTCAAAAAGGTACTATACAAATGACAAGATTCGCCCGCGGGCCAAAAAAACAGCTCCCCTTGAAAAGTGGAGCTGTCACGAAGTGAGCGAGGGGATAAGACCGCTTAAACACACCCCGCACATATTGTCATTTGCCGGCACAGAGTTCAAGACGGTAGAAACAGGCCCTACTATTCCAGGAACTTGTTATACCGGCACAATATAATGCACCACGCCACCACACTAGCGGTGTACTTATATACTCCTTCTCCAACAATTCAGCATGATGCGGATAGTATTCATAGGGAAGTTTCCAAGAAAGATTGGTATATTCGGCTAATTCCGTTATCCTGTTCTTACCCGAATCGGCAATTTTATAAAAATGCAATTTTGCACACGGGTCGCAATCGAAGCCCTCACAACCCACATATATGCCATCAGCTGAATAAGCTGAAGCATAGGACGCTTCTATCATTGATTCAAGCACATTCAGATTCTCATCGAGCAGATAAGCATGTTCGCAACTGATTCCGATAGCATCAGCAATATAACATCCTGTCGGTATGCGACCTATATTGTGCAAAAGATAGTCACCACATTCATAATAACCGCGCAACTCTTCATCAAACGTAGCAACTATCCTGTCTACAATCATTGCCTTAATATCATCTGTGAGCATCGTGTCACGGACTATATTGTACTTCTCACGTTCATTGTATGCAGCCACAAATTCCTCTTTGGATATTTCTGTCTCCACAACGCAATTAATATGTTCCTTTTCTCCGGGCTCAAAGACTCTGAAACGGAACTTGCTCCCGCGCTTCAAGGTTATAATGGAGCCGTCCTGTGCCACCAGCGGAAAATCGCCTGTAACCTCAAGAAAAAGTTCCTCGCCATCATCATGATTTATATACTGCCGCGAAAGATTCTTTATATACACATCACAGGCACCTTCAATGCAGTCAAGCCAATACTCCTTTCCACTATACCCTACCATAAGCCTGTCCGCATTGGCATATACGGTATATTCAACCTTGTAGCCGGCATATTCCATGTAATAGGTCTTATAGCTGCAGTCATATACTTCATCGGGTTCGGGAACTAGATAGAGCCTGGCTGGAACTGATGCAGTTGCAAGCCTGACAATACCCGCCTCAGGCATGACTGTTGCATCGAGCACAGCAGTTGCCTTAAACTCCTGTTCCTCACAGCAGTCATAGTACCTTGAATTACAGAACTCCGGAACACCTTCATATCCCACATAATCATAAAAAGAGAACTGAGCTGAGACTGTCAGCACACAAAGGATTGCGAATAGAACAGATATAAGCCTTTTCATATGAGCATAGTGTTGGTTCCGGGTGCAATATACGAAAAAATCATTAAACTTCGGAACCTACAAAGTGCGCCAGTCTGTTTTATTGTGATATTGTGCCATCTTACCACTTTTCAAGAATCTTGCGGGCATCTTCATTTCCCTTGTCCGCAGCCATCCGATACAGTTTGCGCGCAACGTGCTTGCTGCGCGAAACACCGTGACCGTAGCGGTAGCAATCGCCCAGCACTTTTGTTCCTTCATGGTCACCACTCTTGTGCAGCGCCTTGGCCCACCAGTGGTCAGGCATAAGGCCCGACATCATTACCCAGGCAAAGGGCATAGGCAACGGATTCCC